>NZ_KV796882.1:0-209 GCF_001809305.1 Staphylococcus sp. HMSC072H03 | reverse complement strand
ATGTCAACAATACTTGTACCTAATTTTGTCCAATCTTGGCTTTGTGCTGCGTCTACTGTATTTTTAATTGCTTCTACTAATTTAGTCATTTGAATTTCTCCATTCTTTTTTTATTTTTAAATGTTATTACATTAGAATCCTAAGTATTTACCTAGAATGCTTACACCATTTGATACGATATCAACAATGCTTGTACCTAATTTTGTCCA
>NZ_KV796881.1:616431-643685 GCF_001809305.1 Staphylococcus sp. HMSC072H03 | reverse complement strand
GAAGAAACAGATGCACTTGCAGCACAACGTCGTGCAATTCAATCAGAAACATCAAGTAATTTAGCAGACGAGTCACCACAAGCGCAAGAAATACAAGAAGCTAAAAAAGAAGCAATTGCTAAAGATGAAAAACAAGAAGAAACAGATGCACTTGCAGCACAACGTCGTGCAGTTCAAAATGAATCAGAAATAAATCAATTATCTAATCCAGCAAGAAGTCATCAAACTCAAAACAGCGAAAATGAATCACAAGCTTCTAAAATTGCATCGGCAGCTAGAACTAAGCAAGCTAAGTTAAAAGATAATAAAGATGTAGCAAGTAATACTCGAAAATTATTTGAGGAGGCACCAATAACATCCTCTAAATATGATAAAGTGCCTAATTTGATAACTAAAAATCATAAGTCATTTAATAAAGATGAAGAAATAACAAAAAATAAACAAACTCACCATGATGCTAAATTTGAAAAAGGAGTTATTACTCACCAACATCAACCATCTCAATCAAATTCAACTCAAAAAAATAAAAAACATAATCAAAAACGTAAAAATCAGAATCAAAAAAATAAAAATAAAAACAAAACGCCAAAGCAACAACAAAGAGCTGAAAAAGCAAATAGTAAAATAGAAAAACGTACATTTAATGATTAATCTTTTTAAAAGAGCAGTGTAATATTTTACATTGCTCTTTTAATTCTTTATATAGTATTATTAATTATATTAATTTTAATAATTCAGAAATATCAGAAAATTTATTTGATTTATAGTTGAATATTTTTAATGTAATTGTTAGAATACTATCTAAATACAATTATTTTACCGCTTTAAAGTAATATAATTCAGTATAGTAAAATTTATTGAGGTGAGTATGAATGTCTACAAAGTTAGAACAATATAGGGAAGAGATAATTTCAATTAATAATCAAATTCTAGACTTATTATCAAAAAGAGGGGAATTAGCCCAAAAAATAGGAGAAGAAAAAATTAAGCAAGGTACTAAAGTTTATGACCCTCAACGAGAAAAAGAAATGATTAATGAATTAATGGATCGTAATAACGGACCATTTAATGATAATGTAATTAAACAATTGTTTAAAGAAATCTTTAAAGCGTCTACTGATTTACAAAAATCAGAAAATGAAAAACACTTATATGTTTCAAGAAAATTAAAACCGGAAGATACAATTGTAAAATTTGATAACGGTGGAGTTATTGGTGATGGAAATAAATCATTTGTATTTGGTCCATGTTCTGTTGAATCTCAAGAACAAGTTGATGCAGTAGCTCGTGATTTACAAGCCAAAGGTGAGAAATTCATTAGAGGCGGTGCATTTAAACCAAGAACATCACCATACGATTTCCAAGGATTAGGAATTGAAGGGCTTAAAATATTGAAAAATGTTAAAGATAAATTCAATCTTAATGTTGTTAGTGAAATTGTAAATCCAGCTGATTTCGAAATTGCTGATGAATACTTAGATGTCTTCCAAATTGGTGCAAGAAATATGCAAAATTTTGAATTACTTAAAGAAGCTGGACGTACAAATAAGCCAATCTTATTAAAACGTGGTTTATCAGCTACTATTGAGGAATTTACATTTGCAGCTGAATACATTGCTTCTCAAGGTAATAAAAATATTATTCTATGTGAACGTGGTATTCGTACTTATGAAAAAGCTACTCGTAATACACTTGATATTTCTGCCGTACCTATCTTAAAACAAGGTACTCACTTACCAGTAATGGTAGATGTTACGCATAGTACAGGACGTAAGGATATTATGTTACCAACTGCAAAAGCAGCACTTGCTGTGGGTGCAGACGGAGTAATGGCAGAAGTACATCCAGATCCATCAGTAGCTTTAAGTGATAGTGGTCAACAAATGGATTTAAATGAATTTGATAAATTTTATAATGAATTAAAGCCATTAGCTGACATGTACAATTCTAAACAACTTAAATAAAACATCATACTTTAATTTACTAGCTATTCATTTTTACTAAAATATAGGGCAATATAGAAAGTTTTATATTTAACTTCTATATTGTTCTTTTTTAGTTAAAACGAATAGTTTTATTTTGATTTTATTAAATCTATTAACTAAAATTTGACACAATTGTGAATATAAGTCTTATATATTTGACACATAACCAATTTATGATAAACTTTGAAAATGAAATGAAAACACGTTATAATAATAAATGAAACGCTTACAAGGAGGAAATTATGACGGTAACTATATATGATGTAGCTAGAGAAGCTCGTGTATCTATGGCAACTGTATCACGAGTAGTTAATGGCAATCAAAACGTAAAACCAGAAACACGTAAAAAAGTAAATGATGTTATTCAAAGATTAAATTATAGACCAAATGCTGTTGCAAGAGGACTAGCTAGTAAACGTACAACTACAGTAGGCGTTATTATACCAGATATCTCTAATATTTATTATTCTCAACTTGCTAGAGGTATTGAAGATATTGCAACAATGTATAAGTATCACTCTATCATTTCTAATTCAGATAATGATTCAGAAAAAGAAAAAGAAATTTTTAATAATTTGTTAAGTAAACAAGTAGATGGCATTATCTTTTTAGGTGGTACAATTTCTGATGAAATCAAAGATTTAATTAATCATTCTTCAGTTCCAGTTGTAGTATCTGGCACAAATGGTAAAGATGACAATATCGCATCTGTTAATATCGATTTTGCTAAAGCTGCCAGAGAAGTTACAGAACAACTTATTAAAACAGGCGCAAAAGATTTTGTACTTGTAAGTGGAGATTATTCTAAAAAGGCTCAAGAAGATGTACTAAGTGGTTTGAAAGATGCTTTAAACAAACATCAATTAAAGTTAAATAACACTATAGAATTATCAGGTTCAGAAAGCTATAAAGACGGAGTGAATGTTTTTGAAAAATTAAAAAATAATTTACCTGATGCTATATTATCTATTAGTGATGAACAAGCAATTGGTATTTTGCATAGTGCTCTTGATGCTGGAATAAAAGTTCCAGAAGAACTACAAATCGTTAGTTTTAATAATACGCGTTTGGTAGAAATGGTTAGACCTAAACTATCTAGTGTCATTCAACCATTGTATGACATCGGAGCAGTAGGTATGCGTCTTCTTACTAAATTTATGAATGAAGAAGACATTGCAGAACCTAATGTAGTTTTGCCACATAGAATTGAATATCGAAATACTACTAAATAAAGTAATGTAGAAAAAAGGATAAAATGAATAATTTTATCCTTTTTTAATATATAAGTTACTATAATATAATTATGTAAACCTTTTAATATTACTAAATTTATTTTTAAGGAAATTAAATATTTTTGTAAACGCTATCAAGTATTCGACATATATTTGTTTGTTAGTTATTATAAAGTAGTAAGATGATTTGGTAGTTATTTCTAAATATCTTATTACATAAAATTTATTTTAAACAAGGGGTTGAAATAATTTGGCACATTTATCAGATTTAGATATTGCTAATCAATCAGAATTAAAACCAATTGGAGACATTGCAAAAAAAGCAGGAATACCTGAACATGCTTTAGAGCAATATGGACACTACAAAGCTAAAATTGATATTAATCAAGTTCAATCAAAAGAAGAAAAAGGTAAAGTTGTCTTAGTAACTGCAATGAGCCCTACACCAGCTGGTGAAGGTAAATCAACTGTAACAGTAGGCTTAGCTGATGCTTTTAATGAGTTAAATAAAAATGTAATGGTCGCTTTACGTGAACCTGCTTTAGGACCAACTTTCGGAATTAAAGGTGGCGCCACTGGTGGGGGATATGCGCAGGTTTTACCTATGGAAGATATTAATTTACACTTTAACGGTGATTTCCATGCAATTACAACAGCGAATAATGCATTATCAGCATTTATAGACAATCACATTCATCAAGGTAATGATTTAGCAATTGATGTACGTCGTGTTGAATGGAAACGTGTACTTGATATGAATGATCGTGCATTACGTAATGTCATTGTTGGGTTAGGTGGACCAACTAACGGTGTTCCACGTGAAGATGGTTTCAATATCACTGTAGCATCTGAAATAATGGCGATTTTATGTTTAGCTCGTAATATTAATGATTTAAAAGAAAAAATCAGTCGTATTACAGTTGGTTATACTCGTGAGCGTAAACCAATTACTGTTGCAGACTTAAAAGTTGAAGGCGCTCTTGCAATGATACTTAAAGATGCAATTAAACCTAATTTAGTACAAACTATTGAAGGAACACCAGCACTTGTACATGGTGGACCATTTGCTAATATAGCTCATGGTTGTAACTCGATTTTAGCAACTGAAACTGCACGTGATTTAGCAGATATTGTTGTTACAGAAGCAGGATTTGGTTCAGATTTAGGCGCTGAAAAATTTATAGACATCAAAGCACGTGAAGCGGGCTTTGAACCTTCTGCAGTTGTCCTAGTAGCTACTGTTCGTGCATTAAAAATGCATGGAGGCGTTGGTAAAGATAATCTAAAAGAAGAAAATGTTGAAGCAGTTAAAGCTGGTATTGTTAATTTAGAGCGTCATGTTAATAATATTAGAAAATTTGGAGTAGAACCTGTGGTTGCTTTAAATGCGTTTGTACATGATACTGAAGACGAAACTGAGGCAGTTAAAGCTTGGGCTAAAGAAAATAATGTACGAATTGCCTTAACAGAAGTATGGGAAAAAGGCGGTAAAGGTGGCGTTGATCTTGCTAATCAAGTTCTTGAAGTCATCGATCAACCACAAGAATTTAAATTCTTGTATGATTTAGATCAATCATTAGAAGAAAAAATTGAAACAATTGTAAAAGAAATCTATGGTGGTTCTTCAGTAACGTTCAGTAAAAAAGCAAAAAAACAATTAAAAGAATTTACCGACAATGGATGGGGCAAATATCCAATCTGTATGGCTAAAACACAATACTCATTTAGTGATGATGCAACCGCTTTAGGTGCACCAACTGATTTTGATATAACTATCAGAGAATTAGAAGCTAAAACAGGCGCTGGATTTATTGTTGCATTAACAGGGGCAATTATGACAATGCCGGGATTACCTAAAAAACCAGCGGCATTAAACATGGATGTCACTGATGAAGGTCATGCAGTAGGATTATTCTAATTTAGATTAAAGAAAAAGCGTTTGAGACATTTACTGTCTCAGACGTTTTTTTGTTTTACCAACAAATTTCATCATTTTGTTGGTAAAACTGCATGTGAAAAAACAAGCGATTTAGCGGCAAAACCAAGTAAAAAACGAATTTCAGGTAATTTAAATCATATATCGATATTTTGTGTTATTACTATCATATATTTATTTTAAAAGGTTCTTAAATTCAATACTCATAAATCATTTAAATTAATATATGTGCGATATAAGATATTGATTGATTCATTGAGGCTTAGTTAATAAATGATCATAAATAGTATATTGTTTTGCCTGTTGATATGTCTTTTTACTGATTACCCCTTCCACTAGCATTCGTTTTAATACATAATACTGACGGTCAATACTAATTTTAACTTCGTTATAAGACTTCAAATCACCATTATCTTCATACGGTGTATACGTATAAGGGCTTTGCAATAAGCCAACAAGATAAGCAGATTGTGCAACATTTAACTTGGAGGGGGGAACGTTAAATAAACTATAGGAAGCAGACGCAATTCCACTTATATTTGCACCATTATAATCGCGTCCAAACGGTACAATATTTAAATATGTATAAATAATTTCATTTTTAGATAATATTTTTTCAAGACGCATCGCTAATATAATTTCATTTGCCTTACGACTATATGTTTTTTCATTTGTTAAGACTTGATTCTTTATTAATTGTTGTGTAATTGTACTTCCGCCAGAACGAGAATTTAAACTTAAAACATCTTGGATCATTGCTCTTATTAACGCTTTTGGTAAAATTCCATCATGTTTAAAAAATAATGTGTCTTCAGAAGATATTAATGCTTTAATTACGTTTGAATTTACATGTTTTGGACCTACGATGAGAGAGTTTTGAGAATGATCATACTCAGTTAAAATATTTTTATCGTGATTCAAAATCTCATCACCTGAAAAGTGTAGTACGCGGTGTTTCAATTCAGTATCACTTATATTTGAAGCTTCTTGAGTAAGATGATGAAAATAAGTAGCAGTACCAAGAACAATAAGTATAGAACCTAAAACTATAATACTCAAAAGACCTACCATAATATGTTTTATAAACTTATAATTTTTTTCAAACGTTTTAAATTGAGCATCTTTAAATAATAATTTCATGGTAGTCCTCCTCAAATTAAATACAGTATATCATATCTAGCATATTTGACTTTTAGAAGAGGTTTTTTTATAATTATTATCAATTCAATATGTATTGAATAAGAGGAGAAGTAATATATAAATTAACTTAACAGAGAGTTAGTGGATGCTGTGAACTAACATGTGTTTATATATGAATACACCTCATACTTATTTATTCAACGTTTATTAATGAGCGTATCATTAATAGAGTAAACAATTCTATTTGAATTGTTAAGTATGGTGGTAACGTGCATAAGCGCCCTTACATTGTTGTGAGGGTGCTTTTTTATTTAATAAAAATAAATTTTATAGGAGGATATAACTATGTCAAATGCATTACTAGAAGAATTACAATGGAGAGGTTTAATTTATCAACAAACTGATGAACAAGGTATTGAAGATTTATTAAATAAAGAACAAGTAACGTTGTATTGTGGTGCAGATCCAACTGCTGATAGTTTACATATTGGTCATCTTTTACCATTTATGACATTACGTCGATTCCAAGAACATGGTCATCGTCCAATAGTACTTATTGGTGGAGGCACTGGTATGATTGGAGACCCATCTGGTAAATCTGAAGAACGTGTATTACAAACTGAAGATCAAGTAGCAAAAAATGTTGAAGGCTTAAGCGCTCAAATGCATAAACTATTTGAATTTGGCACAGATAAAGGAGCCGTACTCGTTAATAATAGAGACTGGTTAAGTCAAATTTCACTAATAAGTTTCCTACGTGATTATGGTAAACATGTAGGTGTCAATTATATGCTAGGTAAAGATTCAATTCAATCACGATTAGAAAATGGAATTTCATATACAGAATTTACCTATACTATTTTACAAGCAATTGACTTTGGCCACTTAAATCGTGAACTTAATTGTAAAATTCAAGTTGGTGGTTCTGATCAATGGGGTAATATTACAAGTGGTATTGAGTTAATGCGACGTATGTATGGTCAAACAGAAGCTTATGGTTTAACTATTCCATTAGTGACAAAGTCTGATGGTAAAAAGTTTGGGAAATCAGAATCTGGAGCTGTTTGGTTAGATGCTGAAAAAACAACACCGTATGAATTTTATCAATTCTGGATTAATCAATCGGATGAAGATGTTATTAAATTCTTAAAATACTTTACATTCTTAAGTAAAGAAGATATTAATCGCCTTGAACAATCTAGAGATGAAGCACCACATTTACGAGAAGCTCAAAAAGCACTTGCTGAAAATGTAACAGAATTTATTCATGGTAAAGAAGCACTTGATGATGCAATTAGAATTTCAGAAGCATTATTTAAAGGTGATTTAAAATCTTTATCAATTAAAGATATCAAAGCAGGGTTTAAAGAAGTACCTCAAGTTGAAGTTTCTAAAGCAACAACTAACATTATTGATGTTTTAATTGAATCTGGAATTGCTTCCTCAAAACGACAAGCAAGAGAAGATGTAAACAATGGAGCAATTTATATTAATGGTGAAAGAGAACAGTCTGTTGATTACAACTTAACTGATGAAGATAAATTTGATAATGAATTTACAATTATTCGCCGTGGTAAGAAAAAATACTTCATGGTAAATTATAAATAATCTTATCTGAGAAGAATATATTGAAAACGAGGTTAATCCATTATTTTGGATTAACCTCGTTATTTATTATCGAATAAATTGACTATTATTATCTTCAGAATTATATGATTGCGAAGATATTGATTTTTGATTTTTAAGAGTGACTGATACGTCTTTAGTTTTACCATCACGTATAACAGTCAACTTCACGGTTTCACCTGGCTTTTTATTTTGATATAAGTACGTTCTTAGATCGGTATCATCATCTACTTTTTTACTATCTACTTTAGTAATGATATCGCCAACTTTTAATTCACTAGAGTGGCTAACTTTTGCTACATACACACCAGTATCACGATCAGTTTTTAATTCTTTTTTATAAGAATCTGGAATATCACTTAAGTTAAGTAACCCTATTCCAATTGAAGGACGTTCTACTTTACCATGTTTAACGAGTTGTTCAATTGTAACTCTTACTTCATTACTTGGGATTGCAAAACCAATACCTTCAACTTGGTCAGCAGCAATTTTCATTGAATTAATACCTACTAAATTACCATTAACATCTACTAATGCACCTCCAGAGTTACCAGGATTAATTGCTGCATCTGTTTGTAGCACATTCACTTTAGTTCCACCAGAAGTGGTATTAGATTCAATTGTACGTTCATTTGCAGAAATAATACCTGATGTTACTGAGTTAGCAAATTCTAAGCCAAGTGGGTTACCCATTGCGAAAACACTATCGCCAGTTTGAACTTTAGAAGAATTTGCGAATTTCATTGCTTTAATTCCTTTTTGAGAATCAATTTTTAAAACTGCAATATCTGAAACTGCATCTGTACCTACAAGCTTTGCTTCTACTTGTTTACCATTATGTAATTGTACTTTAATTTGTGATGCACCATCAATAACATGATTATTAGTGACGATGTAAGAAGAATTGTTGTTAATTTGATAAATAACACCAGAACCGATACCAGCTTCTTGTGCTTTAGTTGATTTACCTTGTAATAAATCGTCAAAACTTGTTACCTTTTGCATATTGATGACACCTACAATAGCAGGAGAGACATCTTTGATCATGGCATTAACCGATTTATATTTATCACTTTTACCGTCTAACACATTGCCACCTTTATCATTTGTAGCCTGTTGGACTTGAGATCCACCACTATTTGAATCATCTCCATTCATAAGTCGATTAACTCCTAAAACAATTAATGCTCCTATGATACCAGCGATTAGAGCAATAATAATAATTCTAAACCATGGAAATTTCGGTTTAGGTGGACGTGAATGTTGATAATCACTGGATTGAAAATATTGATTATATTCTGTCATATGAAACCTCCGTATTTATTTTAACCATTATCTCAATTATGAAGAAAATATTTAAATATTTCTAGTAAATAGCTATCAGACTTAAGATGTATCTTTTAAAATCTTGTTCACGTGATAAGTTAATGATAAAATCGACTAAGTGTAGAAACTTAGAAGTAGGTGACAAAATGTATAAATTTATTAGTAAATTTTTAGAATTAATAATCGTAAAAATGGCACGTTCATTACATATTGTAGGTAAAGAGAACATTCCTAAAGATAGTAAATATGTTGTGACTTGTACCCATGAAAGTTATAATGAAGTAATTTTATTAGGATTAGCTTTAATTCCAAATGAAATTCATTATATGGCTAAAAAAGAATTATTTAGTAATAAATGGGGTGGCAAATTTTTAAGATCTTTAAATGCTTTTCCAGTAGATCGAGAAAATCCGGGACCTAGTACGTTAAAGCAACCTGTTAAATTATTGAAAGATCATAAAACAGTAGGTATCTTCCCAACAGGTCATAGAACTTCAGTTGAAGGCGCGCCTTTAAAACGTGGAGCTGCAACGATTGCTATGCTAGGTAAAGCACCAATCTTACCAGCTGCTTATGTTGGACCAACGAAGTTACATGGTTTAGTCACTGGTCAAGCGATGATTAAATTTGGTAAACCTATTTATCAGTCTGACATACCTAAAGATTTAAAGCGTAACGAAAAAATTGATTTTCTAACTAAAGAAATAGAAAGACGTACAGCACAGTTACAACATGAACTTCATCTTATTCAAGCACGTCTTTAATAGATATTGATAGCATTATTCATCAGAAGATTTTCTAAATAGAGAATCTTCTTTTTTTATAAATAATTGATAAATGGATGATAGGAGTACCATGAGTGAAAATGACAAGTTTTAAGAAATCTATTTTCCGTTAGTACCATATATTATCTAATGTATTGTTCTTGTTATTTTGACTTTAATCATTTTTATTTAGTCAATGTGGAAAGATTATTTAATAAAAAAAGGATTTGAAGTAAAATACCAGTTAATTATCTCAATCAATAATAAAAATCACTTATAATATCTTATTAAATATATATATATACGTTTTAATCTTTATTGGTTAGAGCGTATCTTTTTTATATTGTCATCACATTGTCTATTTATATAAAATAAACATATAGCGTAACCGCTTACAAATATGGTAGATTATATATTGGACTAAATACATAAAAAATATAATTTTTAATAAATAAAGGAGGATAAAAGATGTTTAAATTCTTTCAAAATCTCGGAAGATCGTTAATGCTCCCTGTAGCTGTTTTACCAGCAGGAGCAATCATAACCGGGATAGGTAACTTACTAAACGCACTTCATGTTCTTCCCACAGTAGCCATGTTCTTTTCAATTGTAGGAACAGCTATTTTAGGACAATTAGGATTAATTTTTGCTATCGGGTTGCTAACAATTTAGGTATGGTCAAGTTACAAAAGTGTCAAGAAGCTGTTCTATCCCCGTCATTACAAGGTTTATTGTATGATTTCTAACTTTTGATATTTTTGAAAGAATTTAAACATTTAGCTCTTTAATCATAAATATGGTTAAGGAGCTTATTTTTATAATTAATATTCTATAAAATTAAAATTTTCAAAAAACTACTAGACTAAGATATTTCTAATTGTTAAAATACTAGTATGCACAACAATGTTTTATACCATTTAAGTGTGACTTTCGATTAATTAAAAAATTAAAAAGTGGGGAGAATTAATAATGAAGAAATCTAAAGTTTTAGCAACAACTACATTAGCGGGAGCATTATTATTTACAGGTGTAGGTGCTACACACAATGCACATGCTGCTGAAGGTCTAAGTGATACTCAAAAACAAAATATAGTTAACCAATACATCCAAGATAATAACATAAATGCTACTCCAGACTCTAGAGTAGCCAGTGGCCTTACTTTAGGTAATGTACCAGAAGGCTATACACCAGTTGGTTTCGCTGAAAAACATGCTCAAGCACCATCATTTGTATATGTTAATGATAAAACAGGTGAAATTATAGACAGAGGTGCTGGTCATCATGAATTAATTTCTCAAGATAATCAAAATAATAACGAAACTTCTCAAAACACAGTGAATAAAGCTGATAATACTACAACTCAAGATACACAAGCAAATAATAACACTCAATCAACAGACAATACTCAAGCAGCAACAAATAATGAAACAACAAACAACGAAGCTACAAATAACAACACTACTGCTGCAACTGATAATAACGTTTCTACTCCAGAAAACAATACACAATCAACTCAATCAAATGAAGCTCAATCAACAGCTCAAGCATTGCCAGAAACAGGCGGCCAATCTAACTCTGGCTTAGTTACTATTGTAGCTTCAGTATTATTAGCAGCTGGTTCATTATTAGCATTCAGACGTACTTCTAATTCTAAATAATTTTATAATTATCATATCCATAAAATCTAAACTCCAAAATAACTCTTTGATTTCTTAATCAAGGGGTTATTTTCTAGTTATTGCTAAAATTTAAAATTATAATAAGAAAGACTACAATATAAATATAAGAATGTATATAATATATATACAAAGATAATATTTTAAAGTATATTGATTAATACTTAATAAAATTTATAATATATGTGAGGAGAAATATGAAAAGGCTTAAAAATATTCAATTATACAGATTTCCTAGAAGGTTAGATACAAGTTCTTACTTCAAATTTTTGATTTCAATATTTAAAGAGGTTCCAACTTGGTATTGGGTTTATTCAGTTATTATTTCTATTGTTTTTTCAGTATTGAGTAAGGACGCTTCTTACTTTAAAACATGGATACAATATCCTCAAGATAACATTTGGTTAAACCTTTATACATTTCTGGCAATTATATTATTACCTGTTCCATTAGTATATATAAGATTTGTGAAATCATTTAGTTTTACAAGTTTTTACATAGGTCTTGTTAAAAATGAACGTGATAGTGCTGAAAGAAAAAATGATAGATTTAAAAGGAATAGAGACAAAGTTTATAGCACTGACGAGTTTGAATTTACACGAGACTCCTTAAGTGGTAGGTTAAGAATGAAAAATATTTCAGCAGAAAAAAGGCAAAAAATGAGAGCTTCAGATTTAAGTGGTTTTATACTAATCTTTTATCCAATCTTTTACTGTTTCTTTTTAATGGTATATATGTTGATTATGTATCATATTATTATTCCAGTTGCTTTATTAGTAGCTTTACATATTTTATATAAATATAATAAATATAAATAATTTAGAATTATTAAAATGAAACTCTCTAGTATATAATTATTAGAGAGTTTTAAATATATAAAATTAAAAATTAATGTATAAGAGGTAACTCATGGATAGTTATAAAAACGATTATGAAATTTTTAAAAGAGAAGATAGTAATAATTTAAGGTTTATGTGTAAATGTTTGTTTACAATAAGCAATAGAAAATTTAATGGTTCATTATTTATAACTGATAAGTTTCTATATTTAGTAAGGGCTAAATCAAATGATAAATTTAAAATTCCTTTAAAAGACTTAACTCAAGTAAATTTGATAGATACGTTCTTTAAAAATCAAGTTCAGTTTATGTGTGGTGAAAGTTATAAAAGAACAATTTATTTATTAAGTAAAAAAGAATTGAAAATAGTTTATGATATTTTAAATAACGAACTTAATAATAAAGGTAAATTTCCGAATAAAGAAATAGATTTTACTGATATTAGTGATTATAAAACACCTATAAATAGAGAATTAATAATTCCAGATGTAATAGTTTTATGGTGGTATAGTGTTGTCAAAAACCCAGAAGATATTCCAGCATATTTTGAATATAGATATGAAATCAATTTTAATGAAAGAAAACAGTTATTAATTGATAAAGGTTACTTAAGCAAACCCGATCCAATCACATACATACATCAACTTAAAAATAATGATTTAAAAAGTATTCTTAGAGAAAATAATTTAAAAGTAAGTGGTAATAAAAAAGATTTAATTAGTAGAATACAAAATGAGCTTTCTAATGAACAACTTTCCGAATTACCTAATAATAAATTCCTAATGCCAACAGAAGATGGATATGAGATATTGAGAAAGTATTCTTATATAGTTTATGGACATAAGCATTTTGATGATTATATTACTCCTTTTACAATGTATGATAAATATAATGAATTACACTCTTTAACTAATTCATGGTATTTACCGGGAGATATAGCTTGGACAATTTATAACGAAATCGAACTTAATGAACAAATGAAAATATTAAATAACAAATCTAATAATTATGGAACGTTAAGAAATATTAACATGAAACAAGCCTTTCAATTAAAACGTGAAAATCATAATAAAGACGCATTAGTTAATCTACTTAATGTTGTAATAATAGATTTTTGTGAAGTTCAGCACAGAATAATTGTAAAAAATTTATATAAAGAAATTGTTAAATTAAGAAACGATTTGAAATTAAATTCAGACGAATTTGGGGAATTAGTAGATAAAGCCACAAATTATGTTAGTCGATATTTAGAATTAAATGATATATATGATTTTTATGAAATACTTACAGCTTACTTAGAGGATGATCAAGAAACTATAAGTAAGTATGAAGAAGATATTAAGTAGTTATAAAACTAATAAAATATTTATATTACTAATTTAACAATTTAGCATTAGAACTAAATTGTTTCTTTTTTATTAAAAATATCTATTCTTGTATAGCACTATTCTTTTTACTTTAGTGATGTTTTATTATTAGTAACGGTTGATAACAAATAAGGTATGGTCGATTCCCAAAAGTGTCAAGAAGTCATTCTATCCTTGTCATTACAAAAATTATTATATTTTTTCTGATTTTCTATATATTTAATAGATGATAATTAAATGCAAAAGGATTTACTAATTGATAAATTGAAAATATTTTAACGTTAGTACAAATAACGCACCACGTAATATTAACTAAAAAGTTGTACTCGAGTGTGTTTCTAGAAAACTTGCTCAAGTACTTTCATTTATTTTCAAAATTATAAAACTGATGAATTTACTGATATAGATAAATTGTACAAATACATCTCGATAAAATCAAAATATTGTAGTTTAGAAATAATAAAAGTTATTATATTTTTAAAATATATATCTTAATAACTCTAAAAATAGTGAGGTCTTTATAATGATAATAAGAAAATTAAAAAAAGTTGGAAATAGTTTAGTAGTGTCACTTCCATTTCAGGTAGTAGAAATACTTGAAATAAAAGATGGTGAAAATATTCAATTTATTACTAAAGATGGTGAAGTAGCACTTCAAAAAGAAAATAACGATAAAGATTTTTTAAAACTTTTAGATAAACACTTTTGTGAATATGATGAAGCACTAAGAAAGTTATCTGAATTGTAGTATATTTTTAGTTTCTTATATGATTTATAGTTTTAACCACAATAATCTTTTAAATAATTTTAAATGAGCAGTAAAATTATTTGTTAAGCGTTTAATATTTTATATAAATCTATAAAATGAAAAAAATTGTTAATAAAAGTTAAAGACTTAATAACATTTTTAGGACATTTATATATATCTCCTATAAGTAAGACTATATATAATAATAATCTGTTAAGAGAATATACTTATAAAAGGGGGATAAAAATATCCTTAAAATCTATAAATTTTACTGTACAAAAACATATTTAAAGCTCAAGTATATCAAGGGTTCTACACAACTTTTTTATGATCATTTTTAGTGATAAGAAGATTGAGAATTACGATAATAAATTAAATCAAATTTACTCAGAAAACTTGATTTAATAGCCTTTATAAGTGATTGATATGATTAATAATAACAATTTGGGTACAAAAACATATATCTCCTATAAGTAAGACTATATATATTATTATTAACTGTTAAGAGAATATACTTCTAAGAGATAAAAGAAAATATCCTTAAAATCTCAAAAAATTACTGTACACAAAACCATTTGGAAGTCAGTCGTATCAAGGGATGTACATAACTTTTTTAGTGCATTTTTAACAATTACAAGTTGGTTGCTTAACTTCTCAAGCATAGCTTTCGCAGTTATAGCACCCTTCATGAATTGCAGTCGTTACACGACTTTATTCATGGCTAATGTGACTCGTTTGGAAATAAAATATAACACAATCATTTTTAAAGGGATTTAGAGAGCCATACAGAGCATTTATAAGTTTTAGGATAAATAATACCAAAAAGATATTTCTTGAGCAATTAGGGGTATCTATGTGGATCTCAGAGGTATGTATGAGTTGAAATTGAATTGTTGGATGAAAAGTGAGTTTATATTCTAAAATATTGATCATGAAATTTTGATAAATTAGGTAAATGTATTTTAAGGTGTCTCAGAAGTCCATAGAGAGACGATAAGTTATTTTGGATAAAATAATACCAAATGAGATTTAAAGTCTCTTAAATGAGCTCTCAGATATCTTAAAATGCATTCTAAGTTGTTTAGAAAATAAATTATAAAAACTAATAATAATTATTAGTGAAATTATTAAAGTATTACAAAAAAAATAATATGTATTGCTCAATTATGTTGTGCTAAGATAGACTCATACATATTTATGAGGTGAATTAAGAAAATGAAAAAAGTATTAGGAGTGGCTCTAGGAGCTGGAATATTATTAGCTGCATGTGGATCAGATGGAAGTCCAGCTGCAAATCAAAAAGAGGTTAAATTTGGGGAAATTATGAATAAAGGTAAGCAAGTATCTTTTATTGTGAATAATGAAGATGATTTGGATAAACCGAGTGATGATAATAAAATTATAAAATATATTGTTTCAAAAAATGGTAAATATACTGCATATCAAAGTGATAGAACTACAAGGTTTGGTGAAGTAAAAGATAAATCTTTTGACGAAATAGTCAAAATGGCTAAGGATCAAGATAAACAATTTTTTGATAAAGAAAAAAACAATGAGATTTATGATTTAGAGAGATTTCGTGACAATTTTTTAGAGGAATTTTCCGGTGCAAAAGTAGAGCGTAAAATCAAAAGAGTAAATGAAAACGTGAAAGAACTAAAAAAAGAAAAATATAAAGAACCAGACACTAAAGATTTAAAAATCGAAGTGGAAACAGGAGATAACAATAAGGAGCCTAAGTTAGAACGCTTTTACATGGGAGCTAGATATTTTAAAGATGACTTCGATAAAAGTGACATAGGAAAAGTTAAATATATGAATACAGCAGATGAATTAAAAAATTTAAATAATACTTTTACTGATGGAGCATATACTATGAGCGAGGGAGATAACACATTTGCTTATCTAAAAAATTTAGATGATAATGATAATTTCTTAGTTACTAAAGTTGGAGAGAAAGCTGAGAAAAGTGTATTGGATGAACCTAATAGCAAATATGTTAAGAAAGTAAAAGAATAATAAAGAATAATACATGACTATTTAGATTTCTTTTTGAAATTTAAGTAGTCTTTTTTATTTATAAAAAATAAATTTGTATGAGTAAAAGTTGGATCAATACTAGTAACACTAAGTCGATTGATGAAATGGATAAATTTGAAATTTAGTAGATAGATTACAATGTTTTGTGATTATTAGTTTGGTGCATATAGGCTTGATTAATTATTAACGACTATAAGAATACAATTATTAAAATTTTACTTTTATAAATAAGAATTAATTTTCAGATTGGTTAATGTAATGCTAAAAGAAATTTCAGCATAGTTAGTGATCAGTAAAAGTATGTGAAAATGATTAAAAGTTAGATGAGTGAATAAGATTGGTGATATAAGTGTTGACTGATAGATATTGATACAATGCTATTTAGGAAATAATCAAAGAAAAAATTTCGTCATTTTAATGATTGTGGTTTTAGGTGTCTAATAAAGTGGTCAATTTTCAAAAATCAAAGTTAAAATTTTAGTCGTAGTTTTGGAAAAATGGATGAAAATAAAATGAGATGAAATTGCTATGAAGTGATTAAAATTTTAATTAAATCATTTAATTTTTGGATCGAATGAAGTGGAAATTAGACTGAATTTACAAGTGGGAAATATTGATTTAGTGAGATTGGTGAGTTAAATAAAGTGGTGAAAATTAGGTGGTTAGATGGAAATTGAGTTGGAATAGTTAGGGATATTGATGAGGTGATTAGGTGATGAAATTTGAGTGAGATGCGAATGGATGAGATGAGTGAAATTTGATTGATCAGTGATGAGATTGATGTGGGATATTTTGCTGGTGGATATAGTAAAGTGCGTGATTTTGTAACAGTGTCGGCGAAAATTTCACAACAAACCAATTTCAAATCTTCAACATACCCCCCACCTAAAAAGCCAAGTAATTCTAGTGTTAAAAAAGGTAAAATAATATTAGTTATATTACTTTTTAAGCTACACAACGTTATTATTATATGTATTTTCTTTTTACTGCAAAATAACGGAATATATAGAATGATTTAAACAATTTAATGATGATCTACTTAATTATATTTTTATTTGTGCTTTGTACTGAGTGCATAGATAGAAATAAATTTTTTTAAATTTTTTTAAAACGTTTTGAGCGTTCATATATTGTTAAGAGATACCAAAATCAACACACGCCAACATGTTCACATTATCCCCAAATTATCCACGCTCTCACACATTCCAACCATTCACACGCAGCCACAACAAAACCGCACACAACACCACACAAAAATATAAATAACTAATCACATGAATATAAACAAACACATCAGCAAACTAACAGTCTATACACTCACACGCTCAAAAAATCAAAAATACCAACACAAGCAAATTAAACAAAAACAAAATAAAGAAACAATAAAACGAACAAAGAAATAAATTAATAAACTTGATAATATCAACATTAATAAATTAGTATATATTTAATTATTGCACACACTCATATACTAATTATAAACTTATATATTGGTGTGTATGAGTATATTGTTTATGTTGTGATGTCATTATTTATATACATTTTATACATATATTTCCCTACATATGTACATATAATGTTTACTTGATAATTTATTATAAAAAAACTGAAACTGATAAACTTGAATTTAATACAGTTAGAGTGATTTCAGTTAAATACTTTGAAAAAAAGGTACTAAGGCTAAGTAAGTTGAAGTATATTTTATTGACTAGATATAAAGTGTTGAATTTGCTCAATTCGATGAAGAATTCACATTTACAATGGCGAAGATGAAGTAGAATTAGTCTAATCAATTATCTTACAAGGCTTAATTATTTATAAATTCATCGTTGAATAAGTAAACGTTCATCAATTGATATCGGTTAAGCAATTGTTAATAATATACATGAAGTAGAATGTAGATTATTAGTAGAGGGTATTATTTCAATCGAATACGAAGACAATCGAAAATAAATCACTTAAGTAGAAATGAAAGAATCAAAAAAGGTATGAAGATGAGAAAGCAGAATTAAAAAGGTATAGTAACAAGCAAATCTAAGAATGATGTTAAACGTAAATTGAGCTTGAAGATGATTTATCGTTTTAGTCATTGAATAAAATTCAAATTTTATTAAGAAAGAATACACATAATTTAAAAATGTAAAGAGTAATACCTCCTAGCAAAACTAACAAAAATCTTCTTAGTTAGGAAATGAGGTACAAGATTTTTGTAGTATACTAGAAACATATTAAATTAAATATTAATGAAATTGATTGTGTTAAGTTTTTCCTCAAAAAAGAACAAAAAATGAGATTGTTACTTCACCAGATATTATGTACTTAAATTTAATTTGTATAGCGAGTGTAAACTATTCAAAGGGATGAATACTCCTCAATTAATGATTGAAGAATACTCAATTAGTGACGCAAAGGATTATGTTGAGAATTATTTATGTGAAGATGAGTTACCATTTTAATAATTTAACTTTTTGAATAAAGTTGCCTCCAAATATTGATTTATATTTTATATATTGTTTAATATAAAATAATATTGTAAATATTTTTTTGGAGGCAATTATGAAAAAATTAGCGATTGGGGTACTAAGTTCAGCTTTAATTTTAGGAGCATGTTCAAATCATTCAGATAACAATGATAGCAACAATAAATCAACTAGTGAAAATAGCTCTACAAATGAAAATCAGTCAAAGAATAAATCGAATAATAACACATCCAAATCATCGGAAAGCAAAAAAGAGTATAAAGAAGTACCTATGAGCGATGTGTTTAACGATGGAAAAGATCATTTAGTTTATAAATTTAAATTACAATTTAGTGCAAAAGATTATAATGAAATTGAAAAATTTCAGAAAGATCCAAAAGAAGCATTTAATGAAGATTTTGAGTTAAAGGGAGTATACAGTGTAAAAGATAATAAAGGTTTTGAATATGTTTTTGATCCGGCTTATCCAGATAGAGTACCTAATGATATAACATTAGACAAGTTATCAAAGAATTCTTTAGAAGAAAATAAAAATAAGTTCCATAAATTACAGGAAATTAATCTAAAAGAATATAATGACAGTTATGAAGATATGCAGCCACTACAACTTCACAATGAGTCAAAAGAAATTGAAAAGCAATTCTATACTAAAAATAATAAGATAATTTCTGAAAATTTTAATATCGTTAAGTTTTACCCTCGAGATGATGGTGACGTTTGGGATGATAATATTAAAAAAGTCTGGAAGCCATTAGAAGATAATGTTATGTTTGCAAACTATGTTTTTCCTAATAATAAAATGGTGTCGGTTGAACCTTTTAATTTTAATGGAAAAACATATTCTGGTATAGCCACTCCACAACTAGATGGAAACACTAATGAAATTATAGGATATAATCAACTAATAATTACTGAAGTACCTAAAGATACTAAATTAGTCATGGATAAAGATATATCTGAAGGTAAAGAAGAGAAATATGAAGATACTGATGAAGCAAAAAGAAAACAAAAACAAGAAGAAAAGGAATTCGATAATTTATAAGTTTAAAGAGTGGGGAAACCACTCTTTTTTTATATAAAATATAAATTATATATTAATTGTAATATATACTTAATGGTAGAGTGAGAATTTTTGAATATTGGATAGTATTCTTTAAGCAAATTTATACATATATCGAGTAGAAACACCTAGTTGTATAGACGAAAATAAAATAATTACTTTGAAGTTAATTATTTTTTTATACTTATATAATATGTTGAATAAGGAATTTAATAATTAAACTATAATCATAAAAGTAAGTAATATTATATATTTATATTATGAAAAATTAAAACGAATGAGTGATATCATATGGCAACTAATTATAAGAAGCCTAATCTATGGACAGAAGAAGAAATAGATTTACTAAAAAAATTAAACAGTAAAAATATGTCCATAAGAGATATGGCAGATTTTTTTGATAATAAAACTTTAAAGCAAGTAGATTACAAATACAGATATTTATTTACTCAAAAACAACGTAAGAACACTAATAAAAATCGTAAGTGGTCGGATGAAGAGGTGCAAATCTTAAAAGATAATTATTACAAAAGTTATGATGAATTGTTAAAACTTTTACCTAAAAGAAAAAAGGATGGTATTAAGAAGAAACTCGCTCTACTTGGTATTAGTCGTAAGAAGAACGGTATGCATGAAGGTAGAGAGCTAGAAGTAGTAGAGTTACTTAAAACGAATATAGTAGCTGATGTAGTTAAAAAGACAGGCTTATCTAGAAAAGCAGTTAATCAAACTATTAAAAAATATAAAGTTACACCTGTAAAACTAAACCAGTGGTATGCGGTTGATGTTGATATTGAAGAAGAAACAGATATAAGTGTAACTATTCATTTAGAAAAAGACATATACAGGGAGGTATAATTTTATGTCAGTTAAGCCAGCTGAAATAGAAAGTAAAATTAAACGTGTAGCATTATATCTACGATTGTCTAGAGGTGAAGGACTAGATGATTTAAATACACATGAAAAAAGATTAATAAGGAAATGTGGTGAACATAACTGGAGTTACGAAATGTACAAAGAAATTGGTTCTGGCTCAACAATTAAAGATAGACCAGTTATGCAGCAGTTATTAAATGATATTGAAAGAGAACTATTTGACGCTGTGTTGGTTGTAGATTTAGATAGATTATCTAGAGGTAGTGGAGCAGATAATGATAGAATTCTATATTCATTAAAGTCATCTAATACTTTAGTTGTTGTTGAAAACCCTTATCAAATTTTAGACGCAAACAATGAGTCTGATGAAGATATGATCGTCTTCAAAGGTATGATAGCTAGGATGGAATTCAAACAAATTGTTAAGCGTCTTAAAGTTGGTAAGAGAATGAAAAAAGAACAAGGGCTTTGGGTAAGCTCAGCTACTCCATATGGATATAAAGTAGATAAAAAAACTAGAAAACTTACTCCAGATGAAGAAGAAAGTAAAGTAGTTGTTTTAATTAAAGATTTATTTCTCAAGGGTAATTCTTGTACAGATATAGCTTGGGAACTAAATAAACGAAAAGCAGTAACTCGTGGAGCATTAGAATGGAGAACTGAAAGGGTGGCTGCTATCTTACATAATGAAGTTTATGTAGGAACAATTGTTTATAACAAAACCGAAGGATCAAAAAAGAAAGAAGAAAATAAACAATACTCAATAACTAAACCTTTCAGGTACTTACCTAAGGAAGAATGGAGAAGGTTATATAACGCTCATCCACCATTATTTACTCATGAAGAGTTTGAAGAAATTGAAAGAAGGTTTGCAAAAAGTCCTAAATCGAAGAGAAATTCTGAAAAGTCAACAACCTACGCTCTTTCAGGTTTATGTATTACACCAGAAGGAGACACAATGTCTATAAGAAAAAATAAAAGGACAGGCTTGCCGGGAACATTATATCCAAAGACAATAAATAACAGGCCAACAAAGTATAGAGGATGTTCATATGATATGGTTTTTGATGTGGTTAGACAAGTTTTAATACAGACTAAAGATTGTTTGGACAAAGTGCTAACTGAAGAAGAAAAAACAGACCAAATAAATGATTTAAAGAAACGTTTAATCGCAAAAGAAAATGAATTGAGCTTGGTCACTCAATCTAAAAATAAAATTATTGACGGTTTCTTAATAGGACTTTTTGATGAAAATAAATCAATTGAGTTTAATAAAGAAAAAGACGAAGAAATAGATAAACTCGAAAAAGAATTACAAGCTATTAGAAATCAAATAGATAATTTTGAAAAAGTAAATGATAGTATAAGAAAAACTAAAATTGAGAGAGCCTTAGAGAAAATGGAAGATACTTCTTTAGAACGAGAAAAAAATAAATTTCTTAAAACTATAATTAAAGAAATAATTATTGATCGAACCGAAGAAAATGATATGAAGATAAAAGTAAATTTTCTCTAAGGGGATAGAACTTTAAGTGGCTTCTTAGGAATGGCACTATATTTTTCAACAACTATATCTTAGTAGAAGGCAACGGTGTAGCTATTGGTATGGCTAAAAAGAACGATGGGGCGGTTGCTTTGGCAGGTGCGTTAGGATATGCTATGGTAACGAAAGTATTAAATCCAGAAAATGTGGCTACGTTATTTAATATAAAAGAAAAAGCAGTTAACTTAGGCTTTACAAAAATGGATAATTCTAATGTATTTCTTGGTATTATTATCGGGTTAATTGCAGCATATTCTTTTAATAAATTTAGTGAAGTTGAATTACCTATGGCCTTGTCATTTTTTAGTGGTAAACGATTAGTACCTATTATGACTGTATTTTTTAGTACCATATTAGCAGTTATACTATTATTTATTTGGCCTATGGTCTTTTCAGGCATTGTTGCATTTGGAGAATGGTTAGTAGGTTTTGGTTCATTCGGGGCATTTTTATATGGTGTCTTTAATCGATTACTTATTCCTACTGGTTTACATCATGCATTGAATGCAGTATTTTGGTTCGATACAGCAGGAATTAATGATATTGGTAAATTCCAAACAGGTGTAGATGCAGTAAAAGGTATAACAGGACGTTATCAAGCAGGTTTCTTCCCAATTATGATGTTTGGTATACCAGCAGCAGCACTTGCAATGTATCACAGTGCTGAGACAAAGCAACAAAAGCAAGTATGGGGATGGTTTTTAGCAAGTGCTATTTCAGCATTTGTAGTAGGCGTTACAGAGCCAATTGAATTTGCATTTATGTTTGTTGCACCTGTACTTTTTATCATACATGCCTTATTAACAGGACTTTCATTACTTATTGCATCTCTATTTCATTGGACCGCGGGATTCTCATTTAGTGCAGGATTAATTGATTATGTTTTATCGCTAATTAATCCAATCGCTAATCATCCTTTAATGCTATTAGTTCAAGGTATTGTATTCTTTATTTTATATTATGTTATTTTTAGAATTATGATTAAAGTATTGAATTTAAATACAATAGGACGTGGTGATAACTTACTAGCTGATCCGGTAGTAGAAGAAACGACGACTACAGATAAATCAAAAAGTGGAAAATATCATCAACCAGCTACACAAATATTAGAAGGTTTAGGTGGAAAATCTAATATTGATAGTTTAACAAACTGTGCTACACGACTTCGCTTAGAACTAAAAGATAATACGATTATTGATGAACAAAAAATTAGAAATGCTGGAGCTGTTGGGGTGACGAAAAATGGCCACCATTCAACACAAGTAATTATTGGTACACATGTTCAACAGGTAGCAGATGAAATTGAAAAACAGTTGAAATAATTCAATAGAAACAATAAAAGCGACAATATATGTCCAAATCATTTGTTACACTATAGTCCTATTGATAAATATTGTTTATATAAAAGAGCTAATGCTAGATTTTAAGCATTGGCTCTTATTTTTATTACATTGACTTTATATAAATGTTCGTTATGATTATAAGTATCAGAATAGTCAAAAAATGGAGAGATGTCGATGAAATCAATTTTATTTGATGTAGATGGTGTGTTTTTAAGTGAAGAACGTTGCTTTGATGTATCTGCCTTAACAGTAGAAGAACTATTAAAGAGTGATGACTTTTTAGGTTTAGATAGCGCTCAAAATTTTAATTATATGAATGATGAATTAATTGAAGATATAAGAACACGAGTATTTTTAAATGATCAAATTTTAAATCAATTAAAATCTTTAGGCCTTAATTCTAACTGGGATATGCTATTTGTTGTATTTAGTATTCACTTCATCCATCTCTTGAAACAGTTGGATTCAGAAACAA
This sequence comes from Staphylococcus sp. HMSC072H03, assembly GCF_001809305.1. NCBI lineage: Bacteria > Bacillati > Bacillota > Bacilli > Caryophanales > Staphylococcaceae > Staphylococcus > Staphylococcus sp. HMSC072H03. Next base: position 619,229 of record NZ_KV796881.1, on the reverse strand, counting down.
TTAGACAAGTGACTCATGTTGAAACGTTTTCAGTTGAGACTCTACGTGAATTACAATCTTATAATGATCAATTTAAAGTTAATTATGCAGTACCGTTAAAATTTATTCAAAATAGTCAAAGTGGTAAAGAGAATATTTATCTTGAATTAGAAGGTTATGCAAAAGATCAATTAAATATTGAAAATGCTAAATTATTTAATTTAAAAAGTCCACTTTGGAATTTAGCTAGAGCAGTATATCAAGAATGGTATTTAGGAACAACTTTATATGAAAAAGTAGAAAAACTTACTCCTTTGTCTATTCCTAAATCTGGTTTTATTTATGAAGAAATGATCTTACGTCCTGTGGAAGAAATTAAAACTTTATTAAATGATATAAAACAAGCAGGTTTTAACATTGCCATTGCAACTGGTAGACCAAGAACAGAAACCATTGTTCCATTTGAATCCTTTGGTCTTAAAACTTTTTTTAATGAAAAGCATATTGTTACAGCGAGTGAAGTATTGAAAGCTGAGTCAGTATTTCCAAAAGAAGGGTCACTAGGTAAACCTAATCCATTTAGTTATATTGCAACTCTTTATGGAAACAATGAGAGAGATTATTTGCACTATATTCAAAATCAAACACATATTGTTAATGAGGATGATGTATTTATTGTTGGTGATTCATTAGCGGATTTATTGTGTGCTAAAACGATTGGGGCAACATTTATAGGTACTTTAACTGGTTTAAGTGGGAAAGGAGCAAAAGAAGAGCTAGAGCAACATGGTGCTGATTATATTGTTAATCATATTTGTGACATTAGACATATTCTACTTAATAAATAATAAAAAGAAGGGAACGCCGAATATTATCGTCGTTCCTTTCTTATTTATTATATTGATAAAGTTGTACCGTAGATTTTATCAAAATCACCAATCTCATATAATTCTTTAATAACTTGTTGAGTAATAGGTTGATCTACTGACAGAATCATCATTGCTTGTCCACCTTCAGAACTTCTTCCTAAAGACATTGAAGCAATATTGATATCATGTTTACCGAGTAGTTGACCTGTTAAACCTACCATTCCTGGTAAGTCTTTATGATAAGAAATAAATTGATAAGCATTAGGTTTAAAATCTACTGAATAATCATTAATTCTTACAATACGTGCACCAAATCCGTCTATTACAGTTGCACCAATTTTCACCTCTTCATGTTCACTTATCAAATTAATTTGAATATAATTGCTGAATGTCCCCTGTGAAGCACGATTTTCAATATGATGAGTGATACCTTGTTCGTTTAATAATGCAATAGCATTAATTAAGTTCACGCGTTCACCTAAATTTTGTTTTAAAATTGACGTTACGATTGATCGAGTAATTAAATCAGCTTCTTTTTTAGCATGTTCTCCGTTAAAAGTCACTTTAATCTCTCTAGGCGCATCATCTAATAATTGAATTGCCAATTCACCTGAAAGCTGGCTAATACGAAGCCATTGTTGTGTCTTCTCATCAATATGGTTTAAGTTTAACTTAGGTGCATTGACTGCGTTTGTAACATTACCATTTTCTAAAATATCAATGATTTCTTCAGCAACTGATACAGCTACTTTTTCTTGTGCTTCAATCGTAGATGCACCTAAATGAGGAGTTACAATAATATTTTTATGATCGAGCAGCGGTGAATCTAGAGGAGGTTCATTTTCAAATACGTCTAATGCTGCTCTAGCAATTTGATGTTGATTTAAGGCATTAAGCAAGTCGTTTTCATTAATAATTCCGCCTCTAGCTACATTAATAATTTGTAACGTTGGTTTAGCTTGATTAAAGAAATGAGCATCGATAATACCTTTTGTTTTAGGTGTTAATGGTGTGTGAACGGTAACAAAATCTGAACGTTGAGCAATTTCATCAATTGTTGCTAGTTCAATTCCAAGTTGCTCTGCTTTTTCTTTAGTCAAAAAAGGGTCATAAGCTAAAACAGTCATACCAAAACTTTTTAATCTTTTTGCTACACCTAAACCAATACGTCCTGCTCCAATGACGCCTAATACTTTTTGATATAATTCAACTCCTTTAAATGCTTTACGATTCCATTCTTTATTCTTTAGTGATGTGTAAGCTTGCGGTATATTTCGTGCCATTGCTAGAATCATAGCAACTGAGTGCTCAGTAGCAGAAATCGTATTTCCATCGGGAGCATTTACAACGAGTATACCATTTAGAGTTGCTGATTTTATATCAATATTATCCACACCTACACCGGCTCTTGCAATAACTTTTAAGTTTGAAGCATGGTTAATAATAGATTCTGTGACTTGAGTTTGACTACGTACGATTAACCCTTGATAGTTAGGAATAATATCGACAAGTTCTTTTTCAGTTAAACCAGACTTAAAATCAACGTTAAAATCAGGATGATGGATTAAACTTTGTAAACCTTTTTCTGAAATTGGATCTGAAACTAAAATATTATGCGTCATGTTGAATTACCTCCGTAAATTTTAGCGTAGCTTTGCCAATATAATTGACTTTACGATAATCTGTAAGAATGATTTCTAAAGCTGAAACAACAGATAAAATATCAAAAGGTGACACTTTTCCCATGTGACCAATTCTCAAAATGGTTCCTTTTAGTTTGCCTTGACCACCAGCAATAGTAATATTAAATCTTGATTTTAGTGTTGATTTAATATATGTTAATTCGTCTTTATCGTGAGGGATAAAAGAAGTAACAGTAGGAGAGGCATATGAGTCTTTAGTAACTAATAAATTTAAATCTAATGCTTTTAAACTTTCTCTTAAACCATC
>NZ_KV796881.1:347092-616331 GCF_001809305.1 Staphylococcus sp. HMSC072H03 | reverse complement strand
TTCTCTTAAACCATCTCTAATCAAGTAATGTCTGTGAATGGTATTGTTAAATCCTTCTTTTTTAATAAGTGCAGCATAAGCGTTAACCGCTCTAAATAATCCAACATTTGGTGTGAATGGAGTAGAATTTTGTTCAATAGAATCAAAGTACTTATTTAAATTTAAATAAAAACGTGGTGTTTTAACTGCTTTAAATCGCTCTTGTGCACGATGATTATAAGCAACAAAAGATAGGCCAGGCGGTAACATTAAAGCTTTCTGGCTACCTGACACGAGTACATCAATATTGTCTCTTTCTAAATCGACATCAACGGCACCAATACAACTTACGCCATCGACAACGAAGTAAATGTCTTGATTGAATGCTTTAATCACTTTTCCTAATTTGTGTATAGGGTGAAGTACAGCAGTAGAAGTCTCGCAAAATTGGGTGAATACAGCAGTAATATCATGTTTAAGTGAATGTAAATATGTTTCAAATGCTTCAATGTCGACCGCTTTTCCCCATTCAACATCATAAACATGTACATTCTTATAATATGTTTCAGCAATTTGTTTAAAACGATTGCCAAATGCACCTGATACAATGACTACAAAATGATCCTCGGGATTGACTATATTTAACATACTAGCTTCTAAGACGCTAGTACCACTTGAAGTAAGAATCATTACTTTATTTTTAGTTCCAAAAATAGGTTTTAAATGATTAAATGCTTCTTCTGCGATAGCTTCAAAATCTGAAGAACGATGGCCTACCATTGATAAATTAAGTGCATGTGTGATTTCATCAGGTACAGGGGTTGGTCCAGGTGTTAATAATAAGGGTTCATAATAATACATCGTAAATCTTCCTCCTGATATAAGATTTTTTAATTTTACCAAATATTCTGAAAATTTAAAAGTCTAAAATAAAAAGCGGCAGTTAAATCGACCGCTTTTAGTTCTAATCTTGAATGGTTGCTTGAATTTCTATTTTAACGTTGTTTCGAATTGAGTTAGATATCATACAATGATGATCAGCAATATCTAATAGTTTAGGAAGTCGTTTATTAAGATGCGTTTTTTCTTCTTCTGTAAGAGATATTGTTGGATAATGAGTGATTTTTTCCATTTTAAATTTTCCATTTTCAAACACTGCGCTTCCAATTGACTTAATTTCTAAATGAATATTAGTAAATTTAGCTCTTTCAAGTGTAGCAGCTAAAGAGATAATATAACATGATGAGGCTGCTGCAACTAACATTTCATCGGGATTTGTCCCAGTTCCATTACCACCAAGTGAAGAGGGAATAGAAATTTGCTCAGAAATTACATCGCCATTAACTTTACCGATTTCTTCACGACCTCCACGCCATGACGTATGAACTACAAAATCGTGTTTAACCATTATTATTGACCTCCTATATCATTATGGTAATTTAAGTGTAGTTGAACATATAATTAATTTAAAGGATGGTATTTAAAAATGAAAATACAAAAGCCTAATACATCATTTCAAATCGTTGCACACCGTGGATTATCGCAGAAATATCCTGAAAATACGGTAGAAGGTTTTAAAGCAGCCCTTATGCAACATATTGATATGTTAGAAATTGATGTACATTTTACAAAAGATAAACAATTAGTAGTCATTCATGACGATTCCATTGACCGCACATCGAATCAAAAGGGTAAAGTAAAAGATTTTACTTTAGAAGAATTAAAACAATTTGATTTTGGAATCAGACATGGTGAAACTTTTAAAAATACTCGTATTTCTACTTTTAGCGAAGTACTTTCATTATTTAAAAATTACTCTAAAACATTACTTATTGAAATAAAAAAACCAGAACAGTATCCTGGCATTGAAAAAGCGTTACTTGAGGAACTCGATAAATTTCAAATTCCCTCTCATAGAGTCATTATTCAGTCATTTGATGTGGAAAGTGTTAAAAGAATGTCTGAATACACAAAGAAATATGCACTAGGTGTTTTAATAAGTAAAAAGCAATACTGGTACAAACAACCTGATTTTGAAAATATAGCTTCTTTTGCACAATTTATAAATCCTAACTATAAATTAATAAATAAAAAATTTATCAAGCGTGCTCATGAACATCATCTTAAAGTAATACCTTATACAGTAAATAACATGAAAGATGTGAAAAAATTGATTCATTTAGGAGTAGATGGAATTATCTCAGATATACCAGATAATATATTTAAATTATAAATAAAAAACCACCCTGACCAAAATGGAAAGGGTGGTAGAATATTAATCAACTTATCTTGAGTAGTACTCAACGATTAATTGTTCATTAATTTCAGCTGGTAATTCACTACGTTCTGGTAAGCGAACGAAAGTACTTTTTAAGCTGTCAGCATCGAAATCTAAATATTCTGGTACGAAATTGTTGATTTCAACAGATTCTTTAATGATATCTAAGTTTTGTGATTTTTCACGAACTGAGATAACTTGACCAGGTTTTAAAGTGTATGATGGGATGTCAACACGTTTACCATCAACTTCAATGTGACCATGGCCAACTAATTGACGAGCTTGACGACGTGTACGTGCTAAACCTAATGAGTAAACTACTGCATCTAAACGGCTAGCTAATAAAATCATGAAGTTTTCACCGTGTACACCGTGCTGTTTACCAGCAATATCAAATGTGTTACGGAATTGTCTTTCAGTCATTCCATATAAATAACGTAATTTTTGTTTTTCACGTAATTGTAAACCATATTCTGATAATTTTTTACGTTGGTTTGGACCATGTTGTCCTGGTGCGTAAGGACGTTTTTCTAATTCTTTACCAGTACCACTTAATGAGATACCTAAACGACGAGATTTTTTCCAGTTAGAACCTCTGAAACGAGCCATAATAAGACTCCTCCTTTTTCTTTTTTGTTGGAATGAATAAACAAAAAAGAGTGTTGTATGCTCATTAAGATATATTGTTTTATGTGTCTTCACCTTATAGCTACAGTTACATGACACGTCCACATCGGGAACAACATAGAGCTTAATAATATACAACTGCTATTTTCGTTAATTCACACAAAATTCATTGTACCATTATTTTTTAAAGTGTCAAGGAATCATTTAAATTTATTATTTTGATAATTGGTGTTCTAAGATAGAAACTATCTCTTCAAGTCCTTGTTGATCGCCTTTACTAAATCGTTGTGTAATAGGCGCATCTATATCTAACACGCCGATTATTTCATTATCAACATGAATTGGAACGACAATTTCAGATTTACTATTAGCATCGCAAGCGATGTGACCAGGAAATGTATTTACATCATCGACAAGTTGTGTTTGGTTATTTGCAACAGCAGTTCCACATACACCTTTTCCTATAGAGATATGCACGCAAGCAGGATGCCCTTGGAAAGGACCTAAAATAAGTTCATTATTTTCAATTAAATAAAATCCTACCCAATTGATTTGATCTAAGTTGTCATTGAGTAAAGCTGAAGTATTACTTAAAATTGCAATTAGATTTGTTTCATCTTCAATAAGACTTGCAAGTTGTTTACCTAATAAGTTGTAATTTGTTTCTTTAGTTGTCGTCATATAAAAACCTCTCTATGTAATATTTTGATTATTAGTATAAATGTAAAAATTTTTTCAATCAATTCTTTGAATTTTATTTTAATGACGGGATAAGATACGTTATAATAATGATAATATAGGAGGAGAATGAGATGGTTTTATACATTATATTAGCAATTATTATTATTATATTGATTGCTGTCGGTATTATGTTTTATTTACGTTCTAACAAACGTAAAATGGTTGAGCAAGCAGAAGAACGTAAATTAAAAGTTCAACAGTTACCTTTTGAAGATAATTTAGAAAAGTTATCAGCTTTAAACCTTAAAGGTGAAACGAGAACAAAATACGACGCGTTAAAACAAGATACATTAGATCACACTAATAACTATTTAGCACCAGTAGAAGAAAAAATTCATGACGCTGAGCTTCAACTTGATAAATTCCAATTTGCAGGAGCTCAAACTGAAATTGATGACGCTCATGAATTAATGGATAGATATGAAGCTGGTTATCAGTCACAAGTAGATGAAGTAAATGAAATTCTTTCTCTACATAAAGATAACGAAGCAATCTATGAAAAATGTAAAATAGATTATCGTGAAATGAAAAGAGATGTTTTAGCAAATAGACATCAATTTGGAGAAGCGGCAGCTCCTCTTGAAAAACGTATTGAGGCTTTTGAACCAGAACTTGATCAGTATGACATGCTGAAAGAAGAAGGTAACTATGTACAAGCTCATAATCATATTAATGGATTAAATGACTCTATTAATGAAACAAAAGGATATATGGATGAAATTCCAGATTTAATTAGAGAAACTCAAAAAGAGTTACCAGGACAATTCCAAGATTTAAAATATGGTTGTAGAGATTTAAAAGTAAATGGTTATGACTTGGATCATGTAAAAATTGATGGAACATTACAAAGCTTAAAAACTGAATTAAATTTTGTAGAACCTATGATTAGTCGTCTTGAATTACAGGAAGCTAATGATAAATTGCAACAAATTAATGATAAGCTTGATGAAATGTATGATTTAATTGAGCATGAAGTAAAAGCTAAAAATGAAGTTGAAGAAACAAAAGAAGATATTACAAATGAATTATTCAAAGCGAGAGAAATGAACTATACGCTTAGAACAGAAATCGACTATATACGAGAAAACTATTTCATTAATGAAAGTGATGTTCATAGTATTAGACAACATGAAAATGAAATTCAAAATCTAGTTGTAGTATATGATGATATTCTAAAAGAAATGTCTAAATCTGCTGTGAGATACAGTGAAGTAAAAGATAATTTAGAATACTTAGATGAACATGTAAAAGTGATTAATGAAGAACAAGAAAAATTACAAAATCATCTGATTCAACTTAGAGAAGATGAAGCTGAGGCTGAAGATAATCTATTAAAAATTCAATCGAAAAAAGAAGAGATTTATCGTCGACTTCTTGCTTCAAACCTAACAAGTGTTCCAGAGCGATTTGTTATTATGAAAAATGAAATCGACCATGAAGTAAGAGCGGTCAGCGAACAATTTAACGAACGTCCGCTTCATGTTAAACAACTTAAAGATAAAGTTTCAAAAATTGTAATTCAAATGAATACTTTTGAAGATGAAGCGAATGATATATTAGTCAATGCAGTCTATGCAGAACGATTAATTCAATATGGAAACAGATATCGTAAAGATCATCATAGTGTAGATAAAAGTTTAAACGAAGCAGAACGTTTATTTAAAAATAACCGTTATAAGCGCTCAATTGAAGTATCAGAGCAAGCACTTGAAAGTGTAGAACCTGGTATAACAAAACATATTGAAAATGAAGTGATTAAAGGATAATACATTTTTATAGTTAGAGAATGACCTAGACATCCACATATTTCTAGGTTGTTCTCTTTTATTTTTTTAAAAAAATAGTATAATGCTTGAGTGTCTATTTTTAAGTCGAGAAATCTAAAATATGTTTTAGATATGTTATTGATGAAAGTGAGTGTTCTATATATGATTTATTTAGATAATGCTGCCACAACAAAACCGAACCAAGCGGTTTTAGATTCATTTCTAAAAGTAAGTGAGAAAGCTTATTATAATGCTAATAGTCCTCATCAAATGGGTTTACAATCAGAAAAAATATTATTACAGGCTAAGTCGCGTGTAAAAGAGATGTTAAACCTCAATAATAATACTGATGTCATTTTCACAAGTGGTGCCACTGAGTCTAATAATATTGCACTCAAAGGTATTGCATTAAGAAAAAAACAGTTTGCGAATGTAATCATTACCTCAGTATTAGAGCATCCATCAGTATTAGAAGTGATGCGTTATTTAGAAACACAAGGATTTATATTGAAATATGTGAATGTGACTCCAAATGGTCAAATAGATATTAATCATTTAGAACAATTAATGACGGATAATGTGGGCTTAGTAACATGTATGTATGTCAATAATGTTATGGGACAAATACAACCGATAAAAGAAATTGGCTCATTATTAAAACAATATCCTAAGGCACATTTTCACGTAGATGGCGTTCAGGCTTTAGGGAAAATTCCAATGCAATTAGAGAATGTAAATAGTGTAAGTTTTAGTGGTCATAAATTTAATGGTTTAAAAGGTCAAGGCATATTAATTATCGATAATAAGGAAAAAATTGAACCGACAGTATTTGGCGGTGGCCAGGAATATGGAATTAGAAGTGGCACTGTAAATTTAGCAATGAATGTTTCACTTGTGAAAGCAATGGAAATTGCAATTCAAAATTTAAATGAGCTTAATCATCGTCTATCACGTTATAATAAAGTAATTAGAGAAAGTTTAAGTCAATATAAAGGAGTGTATATTAATTCTCCAGAAAATAGTGCTCCGCATATTTTAAATATTGCTTTTCCAGGAGTAAAAGGAGAAGTACTTGTTAATGCGTTCTCAAAATTGGATATTATGGTGTCGACTACAAGTGCATGTTCGTCTAAAAGAGAAAAATTAAATGAAGTTTTGTTAGCAATGGACATCGAGGACAACAGAATAGAGGGAAGCGTTCGCTTATCCATGGGTGAAACTACAACAGAAAAAGATATCGAACAATTTAAAGATAAATTTAAATTAATCTATGCTCAAATAAAGGAGTTGTTGAAATAAATGAAATATGATCATATTTTGGTAAGATATGGAGAACTTACGTTAAAAGGAACAAATAGAAAAAGATTCACAAATGTATTAAAAGAAAATGTGATTCAGTCATTACGTTCATTAGAAGGTACACGAGTTAAATGTGAGAGAGATCGCATGTTTATCTCGCTTTTTGAGGAAGCAAATGTAAATGAAGTCATGAATCGTTTAACAAAGATATTTGGCATAAAATCTATTAGTCCAGTATTTAAAACAACACAAAATCTTGAAGATATAAAACAACTTTGTGTTTCGTTAGCTAAAGACTTTGCAAATGGAGATACTTTTAAAATTGATGTAAAACGTGTAGATAAATCATTTTCATTAGATACGTATCAACTACAAAGAGAACTAGGTGGTGTCATTTTAAAATCAGTTGATCATTTAAAAGTAGATGTTAAACGTCCGACACATAATATTAAAGTGGAAGTACGTAAAGAAGGCGTATATATCTATACTAAAGTTATCGATGGTGCTGGCGGATTACCTACAGGTACAGGTGATAAAACACTTCTTCAGTTATCAGGTGGGATTGATTCACCAGTAGCTGGTATGGAAATGATGAAACGTGGCGTAAAAATAGAAGCTATTCATTTTCACAGTCCACCATTTACAAGTGAAAAAGCGAAAGACAAAGTGATTGAATTGACACGCATACTATCTGAACGTGTAGGACCCATTAAATTACATATTGTTCCTTTCACAGCACTTCAAAAACAAATCAATAAGTCTGTGCATCCACGATATACCATGACTTCTACTAGACGCATGATGTTACGAGTGACAGATATTATTTTAGAACGTATTGGAGCGAACGCTATCGTAAATGGTGAAAATTTAGGTCAAGTAGCTAGTCAAACATTAAAGAGCATGTACGCAATCAATGATGTTACATCTACTCCTATTTTAAGACCACTTATTTCTTTAGATAAAGAAGACATTATAAAAAAAGCAAAAGAAATAGGAACATTTGAAGTTTCAATACAGCCTTATGAGGATTGCTGTACGATTTTTACGCCTAAAAACCCTGTAACTGAACCAGATTTTGATAAAGTTGTTAAATATGAAAGTGTGTTTAACTTTGATAATCTTGTTCAAGAAGCAGCAGACAATGTAGAAACAATAGAGATTAATAAAGATTATAAAACTGAAAAAGATAAAAGTACTGATGCACTCATTGATGAATTATTTTAATATGAAAGTATTAAAGTAATTTAATAAGGGGTGGGCGTTATAGAACTAAGTTTTCATATTATTTTCATTATTATTAGTTTTGGTTTCTTGGCAGCATTTATAGATGCTGTTGTAGGTGGCGGTGGCTTAATATCAATTCCTGCACTCTTAGCTATAGGAATGCCGCCATCATTAGCATTAGGTACAAACAAATTAGCAAGTGCGTTTGGCTCATTAACGAGTGCAATCAAATTTTTAAAATCTGGAAATGTTGATAAAAAAATAGTATTTAGACTATTTCCGTTTGTATTTATATTTGCAGTTGGTGGAGCAAGTTTAGCTACTTTCTTGCCATCAGATGTTTTGAAACCACTCGTTATAGTCATATTGACACTTGTTTTAATTTACACCATTTTTAAGAAAGAATGGGGTAATGTCAGAACGTTCTCTAAATTTACTATTAGTAAAGCGATTGCCTTTATATCACTTCTGCTTTTAATTGGATTTTATGACGGATTCTTAGGCGGAGGTACTGGATCATTTATGTTATTTGTATTATTAATGTTTGGATTTGATTTTTTAAGTGCAGCTGGTAATGCAAAAGTATTAAACTTTGCTTCAAACGTTGGTGCATTAACATTATTTATTATTCTTGGTCAAGTAAATATAGCATATGGATTAATTATGGCAGTCAGTATGGTGATTGGGTCGTATACTGGTGCACATTTTGCAATCAAAAAAGGTGTAGGATATGTCAAAATTTTATTTATAATAGTTACCATTTTACTCATTTTAAAAAATACCTTTGATTATATCATGCAAATCATTTCAAATTAAAATAGTAGTTAGTGTTTTAAATGATTGAAATAAGTTTAAATACTATCGTATCATTAAACTATAATTTAAATAACTAATGGGAGGTCATATAATATGACAGAAATTACTTTTAAAAATAACCCTATACATTTAGAAGGAACTGAGGTTTCAAAAGGAGATGTGGCTCCTAATTTTAAAGTTTTGGATAATAGTTTAAATGAAGTTACTTTAGATAATTTTAAAGGGCAAAAGAAATTGATTAGTGTTGTTCCTTCTATTGATACTGGCGTATGTGATCAACAAACTCGCAAATTTAATGAAGAAGCTTCTCAAGAAAATGGTGTAGTACTTACAATTTCAGCGGATTTACCTTTCGCTCAAAAAAGATGGTGTGCATCAAATGGTCTAGAAAATGTAATTACGTTAAGTGACCATAAAGATTTATCATTTGGTGAGCATTATGGTGTTGTTATGAAAGAAATGAGATTATTAGCGCGTTCTGTTTTCGTATTAGATGAAAACAATCATGTAGTTTATAAAGAGTTAGTTCAAGAAGGTACTGATTTTCCAAATTTCGAGGCTGCTTTAGAAGCTTATCGTAATATTTAAGTCACTATTAAATGATTAAATTAAAGATATAATACTAATATTGTCCATATGTATTTTAAAATGAATGATTTCGTTTTAAGACATTTGCATTATGGACATTTTTTTATTGGAAAGGAATTGAATATGGCAGAAGAACAAACTATTATGGAAAGATTATTCCGAACTTTAGATGATAAAGCTAAGTCGTTAAATGAAGAAAATGGTCAAAGCTTTATAGAAAATTTAGGTTTAGCAATGGAAGATGTATATCGTAATCAACGTACTCTATTAGAACAAGCAACGCTTCAAGATCGTCGAAAAGCATTTCAATTTGCTTACTTAAGCTTATTACAAGAAGAAAATATTCAGGCAAATCATCAAATTACACCAGATTCTATTGGCTTAATTTTAGGTTTTTTAGTACAAAAATTTATAGAAAATAATAAAGAATTACAGATTGTTGATATTGCAAGTGGAGCTGGTCATTTAAGCGCTACAGTGAATGAAGTATTAAAAGATAGCGAAGTTATGCATCACTTAATTGAAGTAGATCCTGTTTTATCGAGAGTTAGTGTGCATCTAGCGAATTTTTTAGAAATACCGTTTGATGTGTATCCTCAAGATGCGATTATGCCATTACCATTGGAGGAAGCTGATGTGGTTGTTGGAGATTTTCCTATTGGATATTATCCTTTAGATGAACGTAGTAAAGAAATGAAACTTGGATTTGAAGAAGGCCATAGTTATTCACACTTTTTACTCATCGAACAAGCCGTCTATGCTTTAAAACAAAGTGGCTATGCTTTTTTAGTAGTACCTAGTAATATTTTTGAAGATGAACATGTGAAACAGTTACAAAATTTTATTACTACAGAAACTGAAATGCAAGCATTTTTAAACCTTCCTAAAACATTGTTTAAAAATGAAAATGCACGTAAATCAATTTTAATACTACAAAAGAAAAAAGCAAATGAAACTAAGCCTGTAGAAGTGTTATTAGCTAATATTCCGGATTTTAAAAATCCTAATCAATTCCATGGTTTTATTAACGAATTAAATGAGTGGATGGACGCAAATCATTCACAAAAATAAACTGTGATATTCTTGAATTACTTCTGTATTAGTGGTTAAATAGATATGGATATTTAATATATAAATTGGAGGACAATGAATCATGTCTAAATTAGTTTTAGCGATTAATGCGGGAAGTTCTTCTTTAAAGTTCCAACTTATCAGAATGCCTGAAGAAGAATTAGTTACAAAGGGCTTAATTGAGCGTATTGGTATTAAAGATTCAATATTTACTATTGAAGTAAATGGTGAAAAAGTAAAAAGAGTTAAAGATATTAAAGATCATGAAGAGGCAATTAATATCATGTTAGATAGCTTCAAAAAACATGGTATTATTAATGATATTAATGATATTGCTGGTACAGGGCATCGTGTTGTTCATGGTGGAGAATTATTCCCTAAATCTGCTTTAGTCACTGATGAAGTAGAAGAAAAAATTGAGTCATTAAGTGAATTAGCGCCATTACATAATCCTGCAAACTTAATGGGAGTTCGTGCCTTTAGAAAGTTATTACCTAATATTCCACATGTTGTAGTTTTTGATACTTCATTCCATCAAACTATGCCAGAAAGTTCTTATTTGTATAGTTTACCATATAACTATTACGAAGATTTTGGTATTCGTAAATACGGTTTCCATGGTACAAGCCATAAATATGTATCACGTCGTGCGGCTGATATTTTAGAAAAACCTATTGAAGAATTACGTATTATTTCTTGTCATATTGGTAATGGTGCGTCAATTGCTGCAATTGATGGTGGGAAATCTATCGATACATCAATGGGCTTCACTCCATTAGCAGGTGTAACAATGGGTACACGTTCAGGAGATATTGATCCAGCTTTAATTCCATTTATTATGGAAAAAACAGGTAAAACTGCTGATGAAGTTTTAACAGTTTTAAACAAAGAATCTGGATTATTAGGTATCTCTGGTACTTCAAGTGATTTACGTGATTTATTAGGTGAAGCTGCCAATGGCGATGAACGAGCTGAACTTGCTTTAGATATTTTTGCTTCTAGAATTCACAAATACATTGGTTCTTATGCTGCTAGAATGCATGGCGTTGATGTTATTGTCTTCACAGCAGGTGTCGGTGAAAATTCATCACCAATACGTGCTAAAATTTTAGAAGGCTTAGAGTTTATGGGTGTTTATTGGGATCCTAAGAAAAATGAATCTACTCACGGTGAAGAAGCTTTCATAAATTACCCACACTCTCCAGTTAAAGTAATTGTTGTTCCAACTAATGAAGAAGTCATGATTGCAAGAGACACAGTAAAATTCGGTGAATTATAAGATATATTAAAAAAACGATGAGATTAAACTTATCTCATCGTTTTTTAGAATATAACAGGGGAATAGAACAAAAGTCATGTTGAATTTGTTGTCCCACTCTAATGTTGTATCTCTAACATATTAAAGAGGTCTGAGACAATTCCTTATGTCTCAGACCTCTTTATTTACATACATTACTTTATTAAGAAAATTGTTTTCTAAATTCAGGAGTTGCAACTTCAGGTTGGAAATCTTCTGGAATTTCTTCAGTACGCACGACAAGTACATCACATGGTGCATGACGAACGATTGCTTCTGAAACAGAACCAACGATAAATCGTTCTACTGCATTTAATCCTGAAGTACCACACATTATTAAATCGACACCTAATTCATTTGCTAACTTTTTAGGTATAATCGCTTTAGGTGATCCAAATTCTAAACGAGTTTCTACATTTGTAACACCTGCACGTGAAGCAACTTCCTTATAGCCTTTTAAAAGTTCATCAGAAAAACCTTTAGATTTTTCCGTGAATTGAGCATCGTACACTTCATAAGAAGAGTAAGTTCTTGAATCGATAATATTAACAATAGTTAATTGAGCATCATTACGTTTAGCAACGTCTACAGCTTTGTTGAAAGCCCATTCTGCTTCATGTGAACCATCAACTGCGATTAAAATGTTTTTATAAGTTAACATCTTAAGTCCCCCTTAACTTTTCTTAATTCAATTTTAACATAAATTTCTGAATATTTAATATTTATAATTCAACAATTATGTGGACATTGTGTATCTTTGGTGATTGCGCTTTCATTACTTTAGCGTTACCATAAGAAGTGGAGGTGGATGGAATGAAAATCGGTATTCCAAAAGAAATAAAAAATAATGAGAATAGAGTAGGTTTATCACCAAGTGGTATACATGCATTAGTTGAACAAGGACATACAGTACTTGTTGAAACAAATGCAGGTTCTGGTTCATATTTTGAAGACGACGATTATAAACAGGCTGGTGCAGAAATAGTTAATGATGCAAAAACAACTTGGGATGTAGACATGGTGATTAAAGTAAAAGAACCATTAGAAGAAGAATATAAATATTTCAGAGAAGGTCTTATCTTATTCACATACTTGCATCTTGCTAATGAAGAAAAACTTACTCAAGCATTAGTTGATAATAAAGTAGTAAGTATTGCCTACGAAACAGTTCAATTACCAGATCGTTCTTTACCTTTATTAACACCAATGAGTGAAGTTGCAGGACGTATGTCAGCTCAAATTGGTGCAGAATTCTTACAAAAAATTAACGGTGGAATGGGTATTTTACTTGGTGGCGTGCCAGGTGTACCAAAAGGCAAAGTTACGATTATTGGTGGCGGTCAAGCAGGTACAAATGCTGCTAAAATTGCTTTAGGATTAGGTGCAGATGTAACTATTTTAGATGTAAATCCTAAACGTTTAGCGGAATTAGAAGATTTGTTTGACGGTCGTGTTAATACAATAATGTCTAATCCACTTAATATTGAAAATGCAGTTAAAGAAAGTGACTTAGTTATTGGTGCAGTATTAATTCCTGGAGCGAAAGCACCAAGTTTAGTTACTGAAGATATGATTAAACAAATGAAAGACGGTTCAGTAGTAGTCGACATTGCTATTGACCAAGGTGGTATCTTTGAAACTACTGATAAAATCACGACACATGATGATCCAACTTATGTTAAACATGGTGTTGTACATTATGCAGTAGCGAATATGCCTGGTGCAGTTCCACGTACGTCTACTATTGCTCTTAATAATGCGACTTTACCTTATGCACAGTTACTTGCTAATAAAGGTTATAAAGAGGCATTTAAAGCAAATCAACCTCTGTCATTAGGTTTAAATACGTATAAAGGTTATGTAACTAATAAAGGTGTTGCAGAAGCTTTTGATTTAACTTATACATCTATTGAAGATGCATTAAAAGAATAATCTAAATTAATTCAATAAAAAGCGGAATAGCATTCGTTATGAGTGCCTATTCCGCTTTTTTGATATAAAAGAGAGATTTAATTTTAAATTATTTATTATAATGTGTAAGTACTTCAAACCCAGTATCAGTGACTAAAATATCATCTTCAATTCTGACGCCAGCGACATCAGGCACATAAATGCCAGGTTCAATTGTAATCACCATACCTGCTTCAAGTAAATTTGTATTTGTACTTGATACATCTTGATATTCATGTTCTTCTAAACCGAGTCCATGTCCTAATCGATGAGGGAAGAAATCACCGTAACCCGCTTCTGAAATAATGTCTCTAGCAATTTTATCAATATTTTGTAAAGGGACACCTGGTTTAATTGCTTCAATAGCACTTTGTTCAGCTTTTAATACAATATCATAAATCGTTCTTGCTTCTTTACTTGGTTCACCAAATTTTACAGTTCTTGTCATATCACTACAATAATGATTATAGACTACACCTAAATCAAATAATACATATTCATTCTTAACTAATGTTCGATCTCCAGGTGTACCATGTGGAGATGCAGCATGGTCACCAAATAGTACCATTGTATCGAAACTCATTTCACTGACGCCATATTTTTTAATTTCATTTTCAATATGATTTACAACTTCTCTTTCAGTTACGCCTTCAGATAAAAATGAAACACCAATATCTATACATTTATCTGCAAGTTCAGCAGCTTTTTTTATATTTTTAACTTCATTTTCATCTTTAATATTTCTTAGCTTTTTAATAGTTAAATCGATATCTTCATACACTTTAATGTTAAAGTTATTCGTAAGTTCTCGTTGACGTTTAACAGTGAGATGTTCACTTTCAATTAATAATTTATCAAATGTATGGGGTGCTAAATCGAAAGGACTCTCAGTATCTAAATAGCCAACAATATTTCCATTAAAAGGTGAATGCTTAACTTCTTCAACTTCCATTTTAGGACAATATAATGTGCATTCACCATTTGAAGTTATAAGTAACGCAAACAATCTTTCATGAGGTTCACTTCTATAACCTGTGAAGTAGAATATATTAAGTGGAGTAGTAATCCATGCTGCATCAGCATTTTTATCTTTTAATGTTGCAATAATTTCGTCTGTTTTAATCATAATACGTATCCTCCTATAGTTTAATCAATTTAATTTTACGTCTAAATAGAAATGAATTCAAAGTGTTTCAAGTTATAAATATAATTATCAGGGTATAATAATAATATTAAAATATAGGAGGTTCTATATATGAAACTTTCATTTCATGGACAGTCAACGATTTATTTTGAAAGTAATGACAAAAAAGTAATTGTTGATCCATTTATTTCTGGTAATGATAAAAGTGATTTAGATGAGCAGACATTAGATGTGGATTATATTATTTTAACGCATGGACATGGTGATCATTTTGGTGATGTAGTTGAATTAGCTAATCGCAATCATGCTACAGTGATTGGTTCTGCAGAAGTACAAGGCTATTTAACAACGTATCATGGAATTGAACACGCACATGGTATGAATATTGGCGGTAAATATCAATTTGATTTCGGTACAGTAAAATTTGTTCAAGCCTTCCACAGTTCAAGTTATACTAATGAAGATGGAATACCTGTTTATTTGGGTATGCCAATGGGCGTTATCATTGAAGCAGAAGGTAAAACAATTTACCATGCAGGAGATACTGGTTTATTTAGCGATATGAAATTAATTGCTGAACGTCATCCAGTAGATGTATGTTTTATTCCTATTGGTGATAATTTTACTATGGGTATTGAAGATGCAAGTTATGCAATAAATGAATTCATTAAACCTAAAATTTCAGTGCCTATTCATTACAATACATTCCCATTAATTGAACAAGATCCACAGAAATTTAAAGAAGCAGTATCTCAAGGAGAAGTACAAATTTTACAACCTGGTGATGAAGTGACATTTTAATGATATATAGAAAAGACGGTAAATATAGCATTTACCGTCTTTTTTTATAAGATTAAAATTATTTAACTATTAAAACAGGGATAGTAGCACGTTTAGCAACTTTATGACTAACACTACCTAAAACAAATTTCTTTTGTTGTTCAGCTTTACGGTTACTTAATACGACAATGTCATATTTACCACTATTTGCATGTTTCACCAATTCATCTTTTGGATTTCCACGAACGATAATTTGATCATAATTAATACCATAATCATCTAAAGTATGACGTGTGTGTTCAAGTCCTTGATCACGACGATGTGTCAATTTTTCGATGTGAGTCCCTCCTTTAATAGAGGCTTGGATGTCTTGTTCACCAATCGCATTCATGATTGTAACAACGGTACCTGGGCCAGCTAATTTTGAAATTTCTTTCAATGCTTTGTCATTTTTTAATTGAGTATCTACACCTAGTAATATGTTTTTATACATAGGTCATCCCTCCTTATATTTAATTATATAATTAGTGATTTAATATTTCCATCAAATTTATATTTTTATTATTTAAATTAACTTCATTTTTATACATTAAAAACAAAATGATACCGATATGTTAGTTTTTGATACTTTTGTCACATTCAAATCGATTTTTATAAATAAAAAAGTTATAATATATTAGACATTGTCTAAAAATGAAGAGGGTTGAAAATGACTAAACATGAACAAATTGTATCTTATATAGAATCATTAAATATAGGACAAAAAATTTCAGTTAGAAAAATAGCCAAAGTAATGAATGTTTCTGAAGGGACTGCTTATAGAGCAATTAAAGATGCTAGTCAACTTGGCTTTGTAACCACCATCGATAGAGTGGGTACAGTTCGGATAGATAAAAAGAGTCGCGAACAAATTGAACATCTTACTTTTCAAGAAATTGTGAATATTATTGAAGGTGACATCATAAGTGGGAAAAATGGTTT
This sequence comes from Staphylococcus sp. HMSC072H03, assembly GCF_001809305.1. Lineage (NCBI taxonomy): Bacteria > Bacillati > Bacillota > Bacilli > Caryophanales > Staphylococcaceae > Staphylococcus > Staphylococcus sp. HMSC072H03. Next base: position 599,790 of record NZ_KV796881.1, on the reverse strand, counting down.
AAATAAAACTGTTAGTAAATTTGCAATTGGAGCTATGGAACTAAAAGATGTAGTAAAGTATATTGGAAATCAAACGTTATTGATTGTAGGTAACCGTCCTGAAGTTCAGATGGAAGCATTAAAAAGAGGAAGCGGTATACTTATTACCGGTGGATTTAGTACAGCCCAAAATATTATTGATTATGCAAATAAACAAGAGTTACCTATTATTTCTTCAAATTATGATACATTTTTAGTAGCTAATATCATTAATAGAGCCATGTATAATCAAATGATAAGAAAAGAGATACTTATTGTTGAAGATATCGTAAAACCTATCAATGATATGACGGTAGTGTTTGATGAAATGGGTTTAGAAGACTATATTTCTCGTGCAAAAGTCACAGGACATTCTCGTTTTCCAGTAGTAAATAAATATTGGAAACTTGTGGGAATTGTAACGAGTAAAGAAATTATTCATATGAACGAAGATGATAAGATTAATAAAGTCATGACAAGACGACCTATCAATGTTGAATTAACAACTACAGTAGCGAGTTGTGCTCATATAATGATTTGGGATGGAATTGAAATTTTACCTGTCACAACAAGAAATAAAAAAGCAATAGGTGTTATTACACGAAATGATGTGTTAAAAGCAATGCAATTAATTGGAAGACAACCTCAAATTGGAGAAACCATTATCGATCAAATTGCCAAACATATCTCAATAAATCATAATGAGACTTCAGTTAAAATTTCACCAGTTTTAACCAACCAATATGGTACGTTGAGTAAAGCAATATGTGTCGCAATTATTGAAGAAACAATTAAACATGAATTGCGTAAGTATAAAAAAGTAGATGTTATGATTGAAAGCTTGAATATCATTTATATTAAAAATGTCGCAATTGAAAGTACGCTTGATGTAAAGTATAACATGTTAGATGTAGGAAGAAATTTTGCTAAATTAGAGGTCACTATGACTTGTAAAAATGAGAAAGTTGCAAATGCAATGATTATATGTCAAATGTTTGAAGGTGTTTAAAATAGTTTTTGAAATTAAAGGAGAAAAGAAATGGTAGAAATTTTTAATAAAATAATGAATGAAATTGATAAATATGAAACTGTTATTATTCATAGACACGTTCGTCCTGATCCAGATGCATATGGTTCACAGTTAGGCTTAAAATATTATTTGCAACGTAAATTTCCAGAAAAGTCTATTTATGCAGTTGGGCAACCAGAATCTTCTTTAGCATTTATAGGGGATTTAGACAGAGTTAGAGATGATATGTATCAAAACGCTCTAGTGATTGTTTGTGACACAGCAAATGCACCTCGTATCGATGATCAAAGATTTAATCAAGGCAAAGATTTAATTAAAATTGATCACCATCCTGCTACTGATCAATATGGCAGAATAAATTATGTAGATACTAATGCAAGTTCAACAAGCGAAATCATTTTTGATTTTATTACACATTTTAATGATATTAATATTATCGATGAATCTGTCGCACGTGTTCTATATTTAGGAATTGTCGGAGACACAGGTCGTTTTTTATTTAGTAATACCACACCACATACTATGAAGGTTGCTAGTCGTTTGCTAGAATTTCCATTTAATCATAATGAGATATTAAATCAATTGGGTGAGAAAGATCCAAAACTTATGCCATTCCAAGGATATATTTTACAAAATTTCCAATTAAGTGAAGATCATCAATATTGCCAAATAAAGATTACTAAAGACGTCCTAAACCAATTTCAAATTGCACCTAACGAAGCATCTCAGTTTGTTAATACCGTAGCGGATATCAAAGGTCTAAAAATATGGATGTTTGGTGTTGATGAAGGTGATCAAATTAGATGTCGATTACGTTCTAAAGGAATTACTATTAATGATATAGCTAATCAATTTGGCGGTGGAGGACATCCAAATGCATCTGGAGTCTCTGTTGAAAATTGGGAACAATTTGAGACTTTAGGTGAAGCCTTACGCCAAAAACTATAAATTACGAAAGGAAGTCATATATGTTTGTACATTTGAATATTCATTCAACATATGATTTATTATATTCAAGTTTAAAAATTAACGATGTTGTATCAAAGGCAAAAGAAAATAGATATCAAGCACTTGCAATTACTGATACGAACGTATTATATGGCTTCCCTAAGTTTTATGACGCATGTGTTAAAGAGGGAATTAAGCCAATATTTGGAATGACTGTAATGGTTTCTGATGAAATTAGCACAATTGAAACAGTATTATTCGCAAAGAATAATGAAGGTCTCCATGCTCTGTATCAACTTTCTTCTGCAATAAATATGAAACAAAAGACTACGATACCCCTAAAATGGCTACAAAAATATAGTTATCATCTTGCTATTGTTTTTAAAGATGCTCATGCGTCTCATCAATCGTTAATTCAAACACTAAAGAATAATGAGTCAGTATTCATAAATCACACAAGTCAATTAGATTTTTCAGACGATAAAATTGTCTTTCTTAATAATGCAAGATATTTAAATCCTGAAGATGCAGATACAATACCTGCATTAAAAGCAATAAAAAACAATACAAAATTGGATTTAGTAAATGATATTAAGGATGCTCATGAATATTTTCCAACTAGTGAAAATATTAAAGCATTTCAATTGTCTGAAAAAATAATAGCTAATACAAAGGCTTTAGCTGATGAGTGTAACGCAGAAATTCAATATCATCAAAATCTATTGCCTAACTTTAAAACCCCTAATCAACAAAGTACTAAATCCTATCTTTTAGAAAAGTTAAAATATAGTCTTAAAGAATTTAAATTAGATAAAGATCAGCGATATATTGACCGATTACATCATGAATATTCAATAATAACGAATATGGGATTCGAAGATTATTTTTTGATAGTGAGCGATTTAATACATTTTGCTAAAACGCATGACGTGATGGTTGGACCTGGACGTGGTTCATCTGCAGGATCTTTAGTCAGTTACTTATTAGGTATCACAACTATTGATCCAATTAAATTTGATTTATTATTCGAGCGCTTTTTAAACCCAGAACGTGTCACTATGCCAGACATTGATATCGATTTTGAGGATACAAGAAGAGAAAAAGTGATTCAGTACGTACAAGAAAAGTATGGTCAATATCACGTATCAGGTATCGTCACTTTTGGTCACCTATTAGCAAGAGCTGTAGCGAGAGATGTAGGCCGTATTATTGGTTTTGACGAAAAAACGTTAAATGAAATATCGAATTTAATCCCACATCAATTAGGTATTACACTAGAAGAAGCCTATCAAAATGAAAAATTTAAAGCATTTGTTCATAAAAGTTATCGTCATGAAAAATGGTTTGAAATTAGTAAAAAACTAGAGGGCTTACCACGTCATACATCTACCCATGCTGCTGGAATAATTATTAATGATAAACCATTGTATGATTTTGCTCCTTTAACAATGGGAGATACAGGTATATTGACTCAATGGACAATGACTGAAGCAGAACGATTAGGTTTATTAAAAATTGACTTTCTTGGTCTTAGAAATTTATCAATTATTCATCAAATTATCACTCAAGTAAAAAAAGATTTAAATCTTGATATCGATATAGAACAAATCCCTTTTAATGATCAAAAAGTATTTAAATTATTATCTCTAGGAAACACTACAGGTATATTTCAATTAGAATCAGAAGGTGTTAGAAGAGTATTGATGGAATTACAGCCTGAACACTTTGAAGACATCGTTGCTGTAACATCATTGTATAGACCTGGTCCAATGCAAGAAATTCCTACATACATATCAAGAAGACATCGTCAAAGTGACATTAAATACTTACATCCTGATTTAGAGCCTATTTTAAAGAAGACGTATGGCGTCATTATTTATCAAGAACAAATCATGCAAATTGCTAGTCAATTCGCTAATTTTAGTTATGGTCAAGCAGATATATTGAGACGTGCAATGAGTAAAAAAAATAGAGCTATTCTAGAAAGTGAACGTCAACACTTTATTGAAGGGGCTGTAAGTAATAATTATGATGCATCAATTAGTGAACGTATTTTCGAACTAATATTAAAGTTTGCGGATTATGGTTTTCCTAGAGCTCATGCAGTGAGTTATTCTAAAATTGCATATATCATGGCTTATTTAAAAGTGCATTATCCTAATTATTTCTACGCGAATATTCTCAGTAATGTTATAGGTAATGAAACCAAAACGGCAATAATAATAGAAGAAGCTAAAACTCAAAGTTTAAATATTTTACCTCCAGATATTAATAAAAGTCACTGGTTTTACAAAGCGACAGAAAAAAATATTTATTTATCGTTGGGTGCAATAAAAGGTGTGGGATATCAAAGCGTCAAATCTATAGTAGACGAACGATCTGAAAATGGATTGTATAAAGACTTTTTTGATTTCACCAGAAGAATTCCTAAGAAAATTAAAACTAGAAAATTATTAGAAGCATTAATATGTGTGGGCGCATTTGATTCATTTGGTAAAACTAGATCAACACTATTATCTACAATTGATGAAGTTATTGATCAAGTTTCGAATGTTGAACAAGATGAATTTTTATTTAATATGTTAACACCGAAGCAAGCCTATGAAGATAAAGAGGAATTCAGTGATCAAATAATTAGTGCTTATGAAAAAGAATACTTAGGATTTTATATTTCTAACCATCCAGTTGAAAAATTATTTTATATCAAACAATATTTAGGTATATTTACGATTAAGAATAGCTTAGATTATCAACCTATACTTGTTCAGGTTAATCAATTTAAGCAAATAAGAACAAAAACTGGACAACATATGGCTTTCTTGGTTCTAGATGATGGTAGAACCACTATTGATGGTGTTTTGTTTCCAGATAAGTACAAACAATATGAGACAATGAGTCAACAACAAAATGATATTCTAGTCGTTCATGGCAAATTTGAAGAACGAAATCAAAAGAGACAAATTATCATTCAAAGTATGGATACAATTAACGACTTTGAAAATAACAAATTATCTCAAGCCAAACAAATAATGGTTAGAAACGTCAATCAATTAGAAGATATTAAATCATTTTTAATAGATCAAACGACACATAACGATTTAGAAGTAGTTTTATTTAATGAAATGCAACAACAAACTCAATCTTTAGGATTTTTACAAAAAGAAATGGAACAAGTCGAAAGGTTTATAAAGATGTTCAAGCCAAGTGACATCAGAATTATATAACTTTTATATGCAAAAAAATTATGATATAGTTAATTGATGGTTATAAAGAAAAATTAATAATTTTATTGATTTTTTTATCTCTTGATTTAATAACATGTAGCATATAAAAATGGTTTTTAAAATTGAACTTAATTGTTACAAAAATCCTTCTTTTCAAAAGTAATTTAATTATAAATCAATTAGAGATTGATTAAATGTCTTTAAGAGACGATGCATTACAAATGCATAAAGAGAATCAAGGTAAATTAAAAATCAAACCTGATGATGCGAAAGAAGTAGTGCTAAAGTAGTAGGAACGAGACGACCTTATTTTCCAAATCAAGTTAATAAGGTATTAGCTTTTCTAGGTATTTTTAAAGATATCTTAGATATTGAAACTACTCCTTTCGATTAAAGAGTGGCACCATCAGTGACACGAGATTTAACACGATCTGTTATAGAATTAGGTGTTGCATGTATTGAAGTAGATTTCCAATAAGTATATGATAAAACAATGAAGTTAATAGATTTAAAATAAAGTAAGCGAATTTAAAAGTAACTATTTAAAATAACGAAATTATTGAGTGAGTTATGCGGAGGTTTACGCATGTTTAAAGATTTTTTTAATAGAAGTAGTAAAAAAAAGAAATATTTAACGGTACCGGATTCTAAACAAAATGACGTACCAGCAGGCATCATGACTAAATGTCCTAATTGTAAAAAAATAATGTATACAAAAGAACTAACTGAAAATTTAAATGTATGCTTTAATTGTGATCATCATATTGCACTTCCTGCGTACAAAAGAATAGAAGCTATTTCAGATGAAAATTCGTTCAAAGAATTCGATAAAGAAATGGTTTCTTCTAATCCTTTGGATTTTCCTGGCTATCAAGAAAAAGTCGAAAAAGATCAAAAGAAAACGGGTTTAAATGAAGCCATCGTAACTGGTACAGCAGAATTAGATGGCGTGAAATATGGTATTGCAGTCATGGACTCACGATTTAGAATGGGAAGTATGGGTTCAGTCGTAGGGGAAAAAATCTGTAGAATCGTTGATTATTGTACTGAACATCGGTTACCATTTGTACTATTTTCTGCAAGTGGTGGTGCCAGAATGCAAGAAGGTATTATTTCATTAATGCAAATGGGAAAAACAAGTGTATCATTAAAACGACATTCTGATGCTGGATTATTATATGTTTCATATTTAACACATCCTACTACTGGTGGTGTATCAGCTAGTTTTGCTTCTGTGGGTGATATTAACCTAAGCGAACCTAAAGCTTTAATCGGTTTTGCTGGACGTAGAGTGATAGAACAAACAATTAACGAAAAATTGCCGGAAGATTTTCAAACTGCTGAGTTTTTATTAGAACATGGTCAATTAGATAAAGTTGTGCATAGAAAAGACATGAAAGCAACACTTTCTGAAATTTTAAAACTACATCAAGAGGTGAAGACGAATGCTTGATTTCGAGAAATCTTTATATGAGATTAAAGAAAAGATTAATTCATTGAAGGAATCTCAAGAAAAAAATGACGTCGACTTACAAGATGAAATTGACTTGTTAGAAGCCTCTTTGGAAAGAGAAAGAAAAAAAATATATACCAATTTAAAACCTTGGGATCGAGTACAAATTGCAAGACTTCAAGAAAGACCTACAACACTTGATTATATTCCATATATCTTCGACTCATTCATTGAATTACATGGAGATCGTAATTTTAGAGATGACCCTGCGATGATTGGTGGAATAGGATATCTCAACAATCAACCGGTAACTATCATAGGTCAGCAACGAGGGAAAGATACTAAAGATAATATTTATCGTAATTTTGGAATGGCTCATCCTGAAGGTTACCGTAAAGCTTTACGCTTAATGAAACAAGCTGAAAAATTTAAGCGTCCTATTTTTACGTTTATTGATACGAAAGGTGCATATCCGGGGAAAGCCGCTGAAGAACGAGGGCAAAGTGAATCAATTGCGAAAAATTTAATTGAGATGGCTTCGCTTAAAGTACCTGTGATTGGTGTTGTCATCGGTGAAGGTGGAAGTGGTGGTGCGCTTGGTATTGGTATAACTAATAAATTATTAATGCTTGAAAATAGTACTTATTCTGTTATTTCTCCAGAAGGGGCGGCAGCATTACTTTGGAAAGATAGCTCTTTAGCAAAAATGGCTGCTGAAACGATGAAAATTACTGCAAAAGATTTACTGGAATTAAACGTGATAGATGAAGTTATTACTGAACCACAAGGTGGCGCTCATAAAGACATCGTTTTTCAAGCAAAACAAATTAAACAATCTTTTATTCATCAGCTTAATGAATTAAATAAATTAGATGGACAAGCTTTAGCGAATCATCGATTTAATAAGTTTAGAAATATTGGTACTTTTATTAATTAGCACAGAATGACTAGAAATTTTAATTAAATTTCTAGTCATTTTTTTATATAAATTAAATTAAAAATTTAAAACGTTTACATATATATAATCTATCAATATTAATGGAATAGATAATAAAATTATGGTAATTTATACATGAAGATTATTATAGTTAGGAAAGGGAATGTCGCTATGAAGAGAATTGCGGTATTAACAAGTGGTGGAGATTCACCAGGCATGAATGCTGCTGTTAGAGCAGTCGTACGAAAAGCAATTTATAATAATATCGAAGTTTTTGGTGTTTATCAGGGTTATCAAGGTTTACTTGATGATAATATCCACAAACTTGAATTAGGAAGTGTTGGAGATACGATTCAACGAGGAGGAACTTTTCTATATTCTGCTAGATGTCCTCAGTTTAAAGATGAGAGTGTAAGACAAAAAGGGATTGAGAACTTACACAAGCATGGTATTGAAGGACTTGTAGTAGTCGGTGGAGATGGCAGTTATAGAGGTGCTCAACGTATTAGCGAGGAAACAACCGATATAAAAACAATTGGTATCCCTGGAACAATTGATAATGATATTAATGGTACTGATTTCACGATTGGTTTCGATACAGCATTAAATACGATTATTGACTGTGTCGATAAAATCAGAGATACTGCTTCAAGTCATGCGAGAACTTTTGTTGTAGAAGTAATGGGACGTGATTGTGGTGATTTAGCACTGTGGGCTGGATTGTCAGTAGGTGCTGAAACAATCTTAGTTCCAGAAGTGCACACAGATATTAAAGATGTTGCTGAAAAAATTGAAAGTGGTATTAAACGTGGAAAAAAACATTCTATCGTTATGGTAGCAGAAGGTTGTATGAGTGGCCATGAATGTGCAGAACAATTAACTAAATATATCAATGTTGATGCACGTGTATCTGTTCTTGGTCACATCCAACGTGGTGGTAGTCCATCTGGTGTAGATCGAGTGCTTGCTTCAAGATTAGGCGGTTATGCTGTTGAATTGTTAATGCAAGGTCAAACAGGATTCGGTGTAGGTATACAAAATAACCAACTTACAGCAACACCATTTGATGAAATTTTCAATAATGAAAGCCATAAATTCAACACTCGTATTTATGACTTAGCAAAAGAATTATCTATTTAATTTAGGAGGCTTTTATAATGAGAAAGACTAAAATTGTATGTACTATAGGACCTGCTTCAGAGTCTGAGGAAATGTTAGAAAAATTAATGAATGCTGGAATGAACGTTGCGCGTTTAAATTTCTCTCATGGTAGTCATGAAGAACATAAAGCACGTATTGATTCAATTCGTAAAGTATCTAAAAAATTAGGTAAAACTATTGGTATTTTATTAGATACTAAAGGACCTGAAATTCGTACACATGATATGAAAGACGGCTTAATTGTACTTGAAAAAGGTAAAGAAGTTATTGTGAGTATGTCTCAAGTTGAAGGTACACCTGAGAAATTCTCAGTCACATATGAAGATTTAATTAATGATGTTCAAATTGGATCATACATTTTATTAGATGATGGTTTAGTAGAATTACAAGTTAAAGATATTGATAAAGATAAAGGCGAAGTTAAATGTGATATCTTAAACACTGGTGAATTAAAAAATAAAAAAGGTGTAAACTTACCTGGTGTTAAAGTAAACTTACCTGGTATCACTGATAAAGATGCTGCAGATATTAAATTTGGTATTAAAGAAGATATTGATTACATTGCAGCAAGCTTTGTACGTCGTCCTAGTGATGTATTAGATATTCGCGAAATTTTAGAACAAGAAAATAATGATAATATTACTATCTTCCCTAAAATTGAAAACCAAGAAGGTATTGATAATATCGAAGAAATTTTAGAAGTATCTGATGGTTTAATGGTTGCTCGTGGTGACATGGGTGTTGAAATTCCACCTGAATCTGTGCCAATCGTTCAAAAAGATTTAATTAGAAAATGTAATAAATTAGGAAAACCTGTTATTACTGCAACTCAAATGCTTGATTCAATGCAACGTAATCCACGTGCAACAAGAGCTGAAGCAAGTGACGTTGCTAATGCAATCTATGATGGTACAGATGCAGTTATGTTATCTGGTGAAACAGCTGCAGGACAATATCCTGAAGAAGCAGTTAAAACAATGAGAAATATTGCAATTTCAGCTGAAGCTGCTCAAGATTACAAAAAATTATTATCTGATCGTACTAAATTAGTAGAAACATCATTAGTAAATGCGATTGGTGTGTCTGTAGCACATACTGCTCTAAATTTAAATGTTAAAGCAATTGTAGCTGCAACTGAAAGTGGTTCAACAGCGATTACAATTTCTAAATATCGTCCACATTCAGATATTATTGCAGTAACACCTAGTGAACATACTGCAAGACAATTAGCACTAGTATGGGGTGCATATCCAGTTGTTAAAAAAGGACGTAAAACAACAGATGATTTATTAAATAATGCAGTAGCAACAGCTGTTGCTACTGAAAAAGTTGGTAATGGTGATTTAATTATCATTACTGCTGGCGTTCCAACTGGTGAAAAAGGTACGACTAATATGATGAAATTACATTTAGTAGGTGATGAAATTGCTAAAGGTCAAGGTGTTGGTCGTGGATCAACAACTGGTAAAACAGTGATTTCTAAAACTGCTAGTGATTTAGAAGGAAAAGACCTAAGTCAATCAATTATTGTGACTAATTCAATAGATGAAAGCTATGTTCCATATGTTGAAAAAGCTGCAGGTTTAATTACTGAAGAAAACGGTATAACATCACCAAGTGCAATCGTTGGGCTTGAACAAGGTATCCCAACTATTATTGGTGTTGAAAATGCAACGAAAGAATTGAAAAATGACTTATTAGTTACTGTTGATGCAAATCAAGGTAGAATTTTTGAAGGGTATGCAAATGTCCTTTAATTAAACAATTGTATAAGTATGTTTAAATAGAAAGCTAGAAGAGCGGGAATAACCACGTTACATGTTAGTGGATAAAATTCTCGCTCTTTTTTATATTATTTAAACATATTAAAAAAGTGGAATAGAGCCGTATTCGTCGTCCCACCTTGCGTTGAACGTAGATTTTCATTAAGAAAATCTCTATGTTGGGGATAGTAGTGTTTAAAAATGCTTATTACAAGAGTATTTCAATTCAGACATCGACTGCATTAACATAAAAATGACTGGAACATTATCAATTGTTCCAGTCATTTTTTATATTGATATTTTAATGTTAATTTGCTACTTTTTTATATCTTAAATACATAATACCTAAAATAATAAACCAAATGGGTGTTAAGAAAATAGCGTTTCTTGTTGTTGCATTTACAAATAGTAAACAAAACACAAATATGAAGAATGCTAAAATAATATAGGCCATATATTTTCCACCAGGAAGTTTGAATTTTGCTTTTTTATGTAATTCAGGATTTTTTCTATGATAATTAATATAAGCCCAAATAATTAAAGCCCACACGATAATAAATAATACTGTTGAAATTGTTGTAACATATGTAAATACTAGCGTTGCATTTGGAAAAATATAGTTTAATAATGCTGTCACCAATAATAACGCAGATGATACTATAATTGCGATATGTGGTACACCTTGTTTGTTAGTACTTTTAAATATAGAAGGCGCTTGTTTTTGTTCAGATAATCCAAATAACATACGACTATTTGAGAAGATACCACTATTACAAGATGAAGCAGCAGCAGTTAAAACTACAAAGTTAATTAATCCAGCTGCAAACGGAATACCAATTAATGAGAACAATCTAACAAATGGGCTCTCATTTGGATCCACTTTGTCCCAAGGAATAATAGACATAATGATTGCTAAAGCACCTACATAGAAAATTAAAATTCTAATTGGTACTGCATCTATAGCTTTAGGTATTGTTTTTTCTGGATCTTTAGTTTCACCAGCGGTTACCCCAATCATTTCAATACCAACAAATGAGAATAAAGCCATTTGGAATGACATAAAGAAACCAGAGGTTCCATTGGTAAAAATACCATGTTTATAAAGATTAGTTAAACTTGCATGTCCAAATTGAGTTTTATAAGCAAATAAAATCATTATTGCACCAATGACGATTAAAGCTATAATAGTTATAATTTTAATAATAGCAAACCAGAATTCTAATTCTCCAAATAATTTTGCACTTAATAAGTTAAAAACCATTAATATTAATACGCAAAACAGAGCAGTAATCCAGTTTGGTATAGTTGGAAACCAGAAACTAACATATTTAGCAACTGCAGTTACTTCTGCCATTCCCGTTATAATCCAGCATAACCAATATGTCCATCCAGTAACGAATCCTGCAAACGGTCCAATATACTCGTTTGTTACATCAGCAAATGATTTAAAACGAGTATTTTGAATGATGATTTCTCCAAGACCTCTCATAAACATAAATAGCATGAATCCAATAATGATATAGGTTAATAGAATAGAAGGTCCAGTCATAGCTATAGTTTGACCTGCACCTAAGAATAATCCAGTTCCGATAGCGCCACCAAGAGCAATCAATTGTACATGACGATTACTTAATCCTCTTTGTAATTTTTCTTCTGCCATAAGACAACTCCCTTACATTTAATTAATATTAATTATGCACTTATATATTAAATTCGACAATTATTTTTCTAAATTTTTTCTAAAAATTTTATTAACATTGAGTTAATAAAAAATAATCATTGTTGATAAATAATTAAAATATTCATTATTTTCACATAAGTCAACCTTGTCTTACTATTCATAAATAGCTTTATAACAATTTTTACTATCATTATAATTAAAATTAATATATAAATAATTTACTAATGAAAATTTAAACCACATATATAATTATTCACAAAACTTATAATTTTAGATATACTATTTTATGAAAGCCATTACATTATGTAAAAGAAAAGGGGAATTACTTATGGCAGAATTACAAAAAGGTTTAGAAGGGGTTATCGCAGCAGAAACTAAAATTAGTTCAATTATTGACAGTCAATTAACTTATTCAGGATATGATATTGATGATTTAGCTGAAAATGCTCAATTTGAAGAAATCATGTTCTTATTATGGAATTATAGATTACCAACACAAGAAGAACTTGAAGAATTAAAAGAGAAACTTAAACAATATATGACATTAAATCCAAGGGTATATAAGCATTTTGAAGAATATGCTACGGATGATGTACATCCAATGACTGCATTACGTACCTCTGTTTCTTATATTGCACACTTTGATCCAGATGCTGAAGAGGAAACAGATGAAAGTCGAAAAAATCGAGCTATTCGTATCCAAGCAAAGATTGCATCATTAGTTACAGCGTTTTCACGCGTGCGAGAAGGAAAGGAACCTGTTAAGCCCAATTCTGATTTAAGCTATGCAGCAAACTTCTTGTATATGTTAAAAGGGGAATTGCCATCTGATACTGAAGTTGAAGCTTTTAATAAAGCTTTAATATTACATGCTGATCATGAACTTAATGCTTCAGCATTTACAGCAAGATGCGCAGTATCATCTTTATCTGATATGTATTCAGGTATTGTAGCAGCAATTGGTTCATTAAAAGGCCCTTTACATGGTGGAGCAAATGAACAAGTTATGAAAATGCTATCAGAAGTTAAATCACTTGATGAAGTAGATAATTATTTAGATAAGAAACTCGCTAACAAAGAAAAAATCATGGGATTCGGTCATCGTGTATATAAAGAGGGAGATCCACGTGCCAAGTACTTAAAAGAAATGAGTCGAAAAATAACTTCTGAAACTGGACATAACGAATTATATGAAATTTCTCTTGCAATTGAAAAGCGTATGCATGATGAAAAAGGTTTAATTCCAAATGTAGACTTCTTTAGTGCAACTGTTTATCATAGCATGGAAATTCCACACGATATTTTTACACCTATCTTTGCTGTAAGTCGTACTGCAGGATGGACCGCGCATATTTTAGAACAATATCGTGATAATCGAATTATTCGTCCGCGTGCAAAATATGTTGGAGAAACAAATCGTAAATATGTAGCAGTAGAAGAAAGATAAAATATTTCAAAATTTAATTTATGGAGGCTTTTATAATGGCAGCTGAAAAAATTACTAGAGCAAATGATGAATTATTAAATGTACCTAATGAACCAATTATTCCATTTATTATTGGGGATGGTATCGGTCCTGATATTTGGAAAGCAGCTAGTCGTGTTGTTGATGCGGCGGTTGAAAAAGCATATAACGGTGAAAAGCGTATTGAGTGGAAAGAGGTATTAGCTGGTCAAAAAGCGTACGATGAAACTGGTGAATGGTTACCACAAGAAACTTTAGATACCATCAAAGAATACTTAATCGCAATTAAAGGGCCATTAACTACACCAATTGGCGGAGGCATTCGTTCTTTAAATGTAGCATTAAGACAAGAATTGGATTTGTTTACTTGTCTTCGTCCAGTACGTTGGTTTAAAGGTGTACCTTCACCAGTAAAACGTCCTCAAGATGTTGATATGGTTATCTTCCGTGAAAATACTGAGGATATTTATGCTGGAATTGAATTTAAAGAAGGAACAGAAAAAGTTAAAAAAGTTATTGACTTCTTACAAAATGAAATGGGTGCTACAAATATTCGTTTTCCCGAAACTTCTGGTATTGGTATTAAACCAGTTTCTAAAGAAGGAACCGAACGTTTAGTAAGATCAGCTATTCAATATGCAATTGATAATAACCGTAAATCAGTAACATTAGTTCACAAAGGTAATATTATGAAGTTTACAGAAGGATCATTTAAACAATGGGGTTATGATTTAGCTCATAACGAATTTTCTGATAAAGTATTTACTTGGCAACAATATGATGACATTGCTGAAAAAGATGGTAAAGATGCTGCAAATGACGCACAACAACAAGCTGAAAAAGACGGTAAAATTATTATTAAAGATTCAATAGCAGATATTTTCTTACAACAAATTTTAACACGTCCAGCAGAACATGATGTAGTAGCTACAATGAACTTAAATGGCGACTATATCTCAGATGCACTTGCTGCACAAGTAGGAGGAATCGGTATTGCTCCTGGTGCTAATATTAACTATGAGACAGGGCATGCTATTTTTGAAGCAACACATGGTACAGCACCAAAGTATGCTAACTTAAATAAAGTGAATCCATCATCTGAATTATTAAGTTCTGTATTAATGTTAGAACATTTAGGATGGCAAGAAGCGGCTGATAAAATTACTGATGCTATTGAAGCTACAATTGCTTCTAAAATTGTGACATATGATTTTGCTCGCTTAATGGACAGAGCTACTGAAGTATCAACTTCAGAATTTGCCGATGAATTGATTAAAAACTTAAAATAATATTTATTTTGATAAAACAGTCTAAGATGGATTTTGATGTCTTAGACTGTTTTTGTTCATTATTAATAAATATCAAAACAAGATTAACGAAAAATATTCTTAACAAATTGAAAATAATAAGTAAATGTTAAGTTTATGTAAATTCAATATGTTGTATGTTATTTTTATTTAAATTTCAGTTATAATAAAATTGAAATTGTTAATTCTATTTAGGGAGGCAAATCATGTCACAAAAAGTATTAGTGGTTGATGACGAGCAATCAATAGTAACGTTACTAAAATATAACTTAGAAACAGCAGGTTATATTGTAGATGTAGCGTATGATGGTGAAGAAGCACTCAAAAAAGTTAAAGAGGTTAAACCTGAACTGATTGTATTAGATGTCATGTTACCTAAAAAAGATGGAATAGAAGTATGTAAAACGATTCGATCTGATAAAAATCTTGTACCTATTTTAATGTTAACGGCTAAAGATGATGAGTTTGATCGTGTTTTAGGCTTAGAATTAGGTGCTGATGATTACATGACTAAACCTTTCTCTCCAAGAGAAGTTGTAGCAAGAGTAAAAGCTATTTTAAGACGCTCTCAAATTGCTAATGAAGTCGTAAAAGATGACGTGGAGGATGAAGATATTGTAATTGATAATATTAGAATTCGTCCTGAATTCTTTGAAGTCTATAGAGATGATACCTTGCTTGAACTTACTCCTAAAGAATTTGAGTTATTACTTTATCTTATTGAACGTCAAGGACGCGTAATTACTAGAGAACATATGTTAAATTCAGTGTGGAATTACGAGTTTGCAGGAGATTCAAGAATTGTAGATGTTCATATTAGTCATTTAAGAGATAAATTAGAAGAAAATCCTAAACAACCTAAGTTGATAAAAACAGTTCGTGGATTGGGTTATAAATTAGAAAGACCTAAAGCTTAATGATTAAATTTCATCATAGATTATTACTTCTACTATGTACAATCACAATTATTAGTTTTATAGGCTTAGGTGCAATTCTTCATCATACGATTTATCAGATATTATCAGATACTCAAACTAGAGAATTAAATCATTTATCAGAAAATATCGTAAATTTAAATAAGCGAAATAAACAAGCAGACATTCAGCGTATAGCACAAAATCAAAATTTGGTTGTTAAAATTTCTGAAAATGGACATGTGTTATATCAAACTGGCAATCAACATCAAATTAATCATACTATTGATAATGCAGCTAATCCTTCGAATATTATATATCATAAAAATAAGGATAAGGTGGATTACACATTTAAAAATACTGTAAGTAATCAAACAATATACATAAGTGGTATTAATACTGAAATTTTAGATTTACAAAAAAATATGTGGAAGTACTTATCATTAATTGGAATCATTGTGTTATTTGCTATTTATTTAGCTGTAAGAAGCATTAATCGCACCTATATACGACCAATCAACGAAGTTACTTATGCGACATCTTTAATTGCAGATGGATATTATCATGTTAGAGTACCTGAAAGTAATGTGAAAGAAACAAAAGCATTATTTGTTACTACCAATGATTTAGCAAGACGATTGCAAAAATTAAATAATAAACAAAAAATGCAATCTAATCGCCTTAAAACAACATTAGAAAATATTCCTAGTTCGGTATTAATGATAGATAAACAAGGTGAAATTGTTATTGCAAACCATGCTTATTACGAGGTGTTCAAACCAGATAGTAAAGTCGAAAATAAAGATTATACTGTACATTTAGATAAAGAAATTCAACATCTTATTATTGAAAGCTTTAAAACTGAAAAACCGTTGCATGAACAAATTGAGTTATACATTAATGATGTTCATCAAAAATATTTTGATGTTTCTTGTATTCCCATTTTAAGTAAATCAAAAAAGAAACTTCAAGGTATGGTTGTAGTATTACATGATATCACTAATCTAAAAAAATTAGAGAATTTGAGACGTGAGTTTGTTGCAAATGTTTCACATGAACTTAAAACTCCAATCACTTCAATTAAAGGATTTGCAGAAACCTTAATTGAAGGTGCAAAGAATGATGAACAATCCCTTGATATGTTTTTAAATATTATTTTAAAAGAATCAAATCGTATAGAATCACTTGTCATGGATTTATTGGATTTATCTCATATTGAACAACAAACTGAGATTGAGACTACTTATGTTAATCTTTCAGATTTAGCACATAATACAATCCATAATCTACAAACTCAAGCTAAGTATAAAAATATCGCTATTAAATCTGAAATAGAAAATGATGTTATTATTAAAGCGCATGAAGGAAAATTGTCTCAAGTTATCACGAATTTACTTTCAAATGCCATTAACTATTCATATGAAAATAATAAAGTTATTGTTAGAGTTTACAGAGAAGATATAAAAGTTAATCTAGAAATCCAAGATTATGGCATTGGGATAGACAAAAAAGATCAAAAGCATATTTTTGAGAGATTTTATAGAGTAGATAAAGCAAGAAGTCGTGACTCTGGTGGAACAGGTTTAGGATTATCGATTACAAAACATATTGTAGAAGCACTTCACGGTACCATTATGGTCGAAAGTGAACTGAATAAAGGATCGCTATTTAGAGTCTCATTTATAGATAAAATCGAATAACTATTTTGTCCTACAAGTTTAGGTCATCCACACTTTAAAATACTTTTTTATGTTTTTAGGATTTTAAAGGGACCTAAACTTGTAGGATTTTATTTTTTGACATTCGTAAAATATCGTTCAGTCGTTATGACCAAAGGTTTATGCTAAAATATAATTAAACTCATTCTGGAGGTTTAAAATTTGAATAAATTAGTATTGATAGATGGCAATAGTTTAAGTTTTAGAGCTTTTTACGCATTGCCACTTTTATCTAATAAAGCAGGTATTCATACAAATGCGATTCTTGGGTTTGCCAAATTACTCGAAAAAATTATCAGAGAAGAACAACCTACACATTTCTTAGTAGCCTTTGACGCAGGTAAGACTACTTTTAGACATTCTAAATATAGTGAATACAAAGGTGGACGTCAAAAAACACCACCCGAATTAAGCGAACAATTCCCCTATATTCGACAATTGTTAGATGCTTATCATATTAAACATTATGAATTAGAAAACTACGAAGCAGATGACATTATTGGTACATTAAGTAAAGAAGCAGATCAAAATGATTTTGAAACTATTATTGTAACTGGAGATAGAGACTTAACACAGTTAGCAACTCAAAATGTGACTATTTATTATACTAAAAAAGGGGTCACAGACGTTGATCACTATACTCCAGAATTTATAGCAGAAAAATATAATGGTTTAAAACCAATACAAATTATTGATATGAAAGGTTTAATGGGAGATAGTTCAGACAATATACCCGGTGTAGCTGGAGTAGGAGAAAAAACAGCAATTAAACTTTTAAATCAATTTGATTCTGTAGAAGGTGTCTATGAGAATATTGATAAAGTATCTGGTAAAAAATTAAAAGAAAAGCTCGAACTTAGTCATGAAGATGCATTAATGAGTAAAGAGCTTGCTACAATTAATCGCTATAGTCCAATAGAAGTCACTTTAAATGATACTAAATTAAGTGATATCAAGGATAATCATGAAAAAATTGAACTTTTTAAGAAATTAGAATTTAAACAATTATTAGCAGATATAGATAATAAAGCATCTGAGTTTGAGCAAGAACAAAAACAAGTTTCTTTTGATATTTTACCTACTTTTGAATATGTTGATTTTAATCATCTTGATGAAGCAGTGATTCATTTCGAAATAGATGGTTCTAATTATTTAAAAGATGATATTTTAAAGTTTGGATTTTATGATAAAGAACGTTATATCGTAGTTGATGCAGATAATATTAAAGATTATCCAGAACTTATTAAATGGTTAGAAAATGAAAATTCTAAAAAGGTAGTTTATGATGCAAAGAAAACATTTGTTATAGCACACAGATTAAATATCAACATTCAAAATATCGTTTTTGATGCGATGTTAGCAAGCTACATTATTGATCCATCACGAACGATTGATGATGTCTATTCGGTTGTAACAAATTATCATCAAACGTATGTTAAAGAAGATGTCTCTATTTATGGGAAAGGTAAAAAGCGACAAGTTCCTGATACTGAAATTTTAAATACGCATATTGCATCTATTACTAAATCTATTGATGCTGTTAAACCGTTAATGGAAAAAGAACTAGAATCACATCAACAAATGAATTTACTAAAAGATTTAGAACTTCCGCTAGCACGTATTTTAAGTAAAATGGAAGAAATTGGTATTTATACAGATGTAAATGATTTACAACGCATGCAACAAGAATTACAAGAGAAGTTAGAATTGTTAGTTCAACGTATTCATGACGTAGCAGGTGAAGAATTTAACATTAATTCACCTAAACAACTCGGTGTGGTTTTATTTGAAACATTAAAACTACCTGTCATTAAAAAAACAAAAACTGGTTATTCTACAGCAGTCGATGTTTTAGAACAGTTACAGAATGAACATCCTATCATTAATGATATTTTGGAATATCGTCAATTAGCTAAATTACAATCTACTTATGTGGAAGGTTTACAAAAAGTCATTAGTAATGATAAGCGTATACACACTCGTTTTAATCAAACATTAGCACAAACTGGACGATTATCTTCAGTTGATCCTAATTTACAAAATATACCGATTCGACTTGAAGAAGGGCGTAAAATACGTAAAGCATTTAAACCTTCATCTGAAGACAGTGTTATTTTATCTGCAGATTATTCTCAAATTGAATTACGTGTCTTAGCGCATATTACACAAGATGACAGTTTAAAAGAAGCATTCATTCATGGACAGGACATTCATACTGCTACAGCACGAAAAGTATTTGGTGTTGAAGCGGAGGAAGTCACTGATTTAATGCGTAGACAAGCCAAAGCTGTAAATTTTGGAATCGTTTATGGTATTAGTGATTATGGCTTAAGTCAAAGCTTAAATATAACACGTAAAGAGGCAAAAATATTTATTGATGATTATTTAGCAAGTTTCCCTGGAGTTAAGCAATATATGAGTGACATTGTAAAGGATGCTAAAGCAAATGGCTATGTTGAAACATTATTGCATCGTAGACGTTATATTCCTGACATCACTAGTCGTAATTTTAATTTAAGAGGTTTTGCGGAACGTACAGCAATGAACACTCCAATTCAAGGAAGTGCAGCCGATATTATTAAACTTGCTATGGTTGAATTTGATAAGCAAGTTCAACATACGTCTTACAAAGCTAAATTACTTTTACAAGTACATGATGAATTAATATTTGAAGTGCCTAAGTCTGAAGTTGAAGAATTTAGTTTATTTGTTGAAGATATAATGGAGCATGCATTAGACTTAGATGTTCCATTAAAAGTAGACTCTAATTATGGTCCTACTTGGTATGATGCGAAATAGAAAGAGGAATGAATAATGCCAGAATTACCAGAAGTTGAACATGTTAAAAGGGGAATAGAACCTTTTATTGTAAATGCTACAATTAAAAGTATTTCATTTTCTAAAAAAGTAATTGAAGGTAAAAGTCAGAATAAAGAAACGATTATCAAAGGAATGAATTTAGATGGTTTTCGTTTGAATTGCGAAGGCTATAAGATAATTAAAGTCGAACGAAGAAGTAAATATATTGTTTTTCATATTGAAAAACATAATCGTAAACGTGTGTTACTTAGTCATTTAGGTATGGCTGGGGGGTTTTTTATTGTCAATCACCTATCTGAGATAGCAATTCCCAACTATCGTAAACATTGGCACGTGATTTTCCATTTAAATAATGGAAAAAAATTAGTGTTTTCAGATATACGTCGATTTGGTGAGATTAGAAACCTAAATTCATTTGAAGATTATCCTTCATTTTTAGAAATAGCGCCTGAGCCTTTTGACGAAGAAGCGTTACAACATTTTAATCACTATTTATCTCAAAAAAAAGTAGCCAATAAACCTATTAAACAGATGTTACTGGATCATAAAATCATAGCAGGATGTGGAAATATCTACGCTTGTGAAGCATTGTTTAGAGCAGGTATTCATCCTGCGAGAAAAGTAAAAGATACGTCTCATCAAGAAAGACAAATGCTCTTTTATTATGTACAAGAAGTGTTAAAAGAGGGTATTGATAATGGTGGAACAAGTATTTCAGATTATCGTCATGCTGACGGAAAAACTGGAAAAATGCAATTACATTTAAATGTATACAAACAAAAGATATGTAAAGTATGTGGCCATGATATTGAACAAAAAGTTATAGCATCTAGAAACAGTCATTTTTGCCCATATTGTCAGAAATAAATAAAGTGAGCGGTGATACAAATGCCTAAAGTAATTGGATTAACAGGTGGAATAGCTACCGGAAAGTCAACAGTTTCTAAATTATTATCAGAATATGGATTTAAAATTGTCGATGCAGATATAGCTTCAAGAAAAGCAGTAGAGAAAGGATCAACTGCTTTGGAACAAATAAAAGAAACGTTTGGTGACGAAGCAATCACAAGTGACGGAGAAATGAATCGACAATACATTGGAGAATTAATATTTAATCATCCAGAAAAACGATTAGAACTTAATGAAATTATTCATCCTATTGTAAGAACGATTATGGAACAAGAAAAGCAACAGTATTTACAACAAGGGTATGATGTGATTATGGATATTCCGCTTCTGTTTGAGAATGATTTACAAGATACTGTGGATGAAGTTTGGCTGGTCTACACATCTGAAAGTGTACAAATTGAACGTTTAATGAAACGTAACAATTTAGACTTGGATCAAGCAAAAGCGAGAGTTCATAGTCAAATATCAATTGATAAAAAAAGCAGAATGGCTGATCATGTTATAGATAATTTAGGAAGTAAATCTGAATTAGAAACCCTTCTTAAACAACTATTGATTGAAAAAGGATACATTCATGAATAATATGAAAAAAAGAGTTTAGGACTTTATTTTTAGTCTTAAACTCTTTTTATTTATATAATAAATATATTAGTTATATAAACTTAAAATGTAAAAAATATTACATTATTTTTGGTAAACGCTTTCAATCGGAATCTATTATGTTATACTAATTTTATAAAGTATAACATATAAAACAAGGAGTGCTTTAAATGTCAACAAATATTGCAATTAATGGAATGGGTAGAATAGGAAGAATGGTTTTAAGAATTGCATTACATAATGAAAATTTTAATGTGGTTGCGATTAATGCAAGCTATCCACCTGAAACAATTGCACATCTAATTAACTATGATACAACGCATGGACGTTATGATAAAAAAGTAGAACCAATTGAGGATGGTATACGTGTTGATAACCATAACATTAAGTTAGTGTCAGATAGAAATCCTGAGAATTTACCATGGAAAGATTTAAATATAGATATCGTAATTGAAGCAACTGGAAAATTTAATCATGGTGATAAAGCAGTTGGACATATTCATGCTGGAGCTAAAAAAGTATTACTAACTGGCCCATCTAAAGGTGGAGAAGTCCAAATGATTGTTAAAGGGGTAAATGATGACAAATTAGATGTTGAAAAGTATGACATTTTCAGTAATGCTTCATGTACGACAAATTGTATAGGACCAGTTGCTAAAGTTTTAAATGATCAATTTGGTATTGTAAATGGATTAATGACTACTGTTCATGCAATTACTAATGATCAAAAAAATATTGATAATCCCCATAAAGATTTACGTAGAGCACGTTCATGTAATGAAAGTATTATTCCAACTTCTACTGGAGCAGCAAAAGCATTGAAAGAAGTTTTACCAGAACTAGAAGGTAAACTTCATGGGTTAGCTTTACGTGTGCCTACAAAAAATGTTTCTTTAGTTGATTTAGTTGTAGATTTAGAAAAACCGGTAACTGTTGACGAAATTAATAATGCATTTCGTCATTCAGATTTAGATGGTGTTTTAGAAGTGGAAAATGCACCTTTAGTATCTGTCGATTTCAATACAAATCCACATTCAGCTATTATCGATGCTGAGAATACAATTGTAATGGATGATCATAAGGTGAAAGTGATTGCTTGGTATGATAATGAATGGGGTTATTCTAATAGAGTAGTAGAAGTAGCTGAAATGATTGGTGAACAACTAGTAGAAAAGTCTACCGTGACTGCAGTTTAAGCTTTTAATAAATAAAAGATTGTTAATTTTAGAGTTGATATTCTAATATAATGTCATTGATTTTATAGATTAAAACATTATAAAAATATTAAATAATTTTTTTAATGAGTCATATGTAGGAAAGTGAAAAAAGAATTTATATTGAATTCTATTTCACTTTCCTTTTTATATTTTATTATAGGTTTAGACAGCTAAGTTGTATCAATTTATTATCAACACATATGAGTTCTTTTGTCATAAATCGTTTTTATAGTATAATGAAGCATAATCTATTCAAGAGGGTGACAGATATGAAATGCCCAAAATGTAGTGCCACACATTCACGTGTGGTAGATTCAAGACATGCTGATGAAGCTAACGCAATACGTAGAAGACGTGAATGTGAGAATTGTGGGACAAGATTTACAACATTTGAACATATTGAAGTGAGTCCACTTATTGTGGTCAAAAAAGATGGCACACGTGAACAATTTTTAAGAGAAAAAATATTAAATGGTCTTGTAAGATCTTGTGAAAAAAGACCAGTTAGATATCAACAATTGGAAGACATTACTAATAAAGTAGAATGGCAATTACGCGATAAAGGTCATACAGAAATTTCATCTAGAGATATAGGTGAATATGTAATGAATTTGCTCATGCATGTAGATCAAGTCTCTTATGTACGATTTGCGTCAGTATATAAAGAGTTTAAAGATGTGGATCAATTACTAGCATCGATGCAAGGTATTTTGGATGATAACAAACGGAGTGATTCATAAATGAGTTTTAAATCTTATGAGTATGGTTTAAGTCCACACGATGGATTTAAAGTATATCGACATTTTTTCTTTAATCATCAACAATTAGAGATATTAAATCGATTGTACATACCGTTAATTGGCTTTAAAGCTATTGGTGTATATCATTTCATGAACCAATTTATCGATGAAGTTGAAGATACTATTCTCACACATTACACTATCATGAATGAGCTTAAAATAAATTTATTAGAATTCCGTGAATATATGGATTTACTTGAAGGCATTGGGTTAATTAAAACATTTGTAAAACATGATAGTAATCAGTCTATGTTTATATATGAATTGATTCAACCTCCAACGGCATACCAATTTTTTAATGATCCAATGTTATCTATATACCTATACAATGAAGTTGATAATCGAAGATATAAAGATTTAAAAGCGTATTTTGAAAAAGATGAACCAGATTTAAAAGAATTTCAGCAAGTAACGCGCAAATTTACTGATGTATTCAAAGTTCCACAAAAAAATATATCTATTGATGCTTCAACAATTCAAAAGGAAAATCATTCAGCTACTATAGATTTAGATAATGAATCATTTGACTTTGATATGTTGAGAGATATGTTACAACATCATTTTATAAGTGGAGAAATTATTACTAAAGAGGCAAAACAATTAATTTTACAATTGGCTACTTTATATGGGTTAACGCCTACTTCTATGAAACGAATCATTCTTAACTCTATCACACAAAATCAAACGTTATCATTTGAAGAGATGAGAAAACAAGCAAGGTCTCATTACTTAATTGAGCATCAACAACAGCTTCCTAAGTTACAAACTAAAGCTAAACCTTCTAATCATTCAGAACAATCACAGCGTCCAAATGAGACTACTGATGATATAAAGGAAAGTGATAGTTGGTTTAAGTTATTAGAAAACACAAGTCCTATTGATATGTTAGCGTCTTGGTCAGAATCAGAACCAACTTTACAACAAAAAAGAATGGTAGAAGAGTTAATAGAGCGTGAAAAATTGTCATTTGGTGTAATTAATATTTTATTACAATTTGTAATGCTTAAGAATGAGATGAAACTTCCTAAATCCTATATATTTGAAATCGCTTCAAATTGGAAAAAGTTAGGTATTAAAACTGCACAACAAGCATATGATTATGCGCTGAAAACAAATCAACAAATCAATGATAGTATAACTAAAAAAACAAAACGTCAATATAAACAACGTGACGTTGCATCAATAGAAAAAACACCAAAATGGTTAAAAAATAAAAATCAACAAGATGAAAAACCAAACAATAATGATGCGCAATTTGAAAAAGATAGAGAAGCGTTTCGTACTCAATTAGAACAAGATTGGGAGGATTAGATGAAACCATTTAGTAAACTTATAAAAAATCAAGATAATTTAAACAAAAGAATTGCTAAAATAAAACATCAAGTCATTAATGATTCTGATGTTAAACAATTTTTAAATCAACACCAGTCAGAACTTACTAATGAAATGA
Source organism: Staphylococcus sp. HMSC072H03 (assembly GCF_001809305.1). NCBI lineage: Bacteria > Bacillati > Bacillota > Bacilli > Caryophanales > Staphylococcaceae > Staphylococcus > Staphylococcus sp. HMSC072H03. The sequence continues at coordinate 574,375 of NZ_KV796881.1, read as the reverse complement.
TTGATAAAGATTTAAATGTACTTCAAGAATATAAAGATCAACAAAAACACTACGATGGTCACGATTATGCACACTGTCCAAACTTTGTTAAAGGTCATATTCCAGAATTATATATAGAAAATGAGCGTATTAAAGTTCGTTATCGATTATGTCCTTGCAAAATTAAATACGATGAAGAACGTTTAAGTTCACAACTCATTACTGCTCATCACATGCAACGAGATACGTTAAATGCAAAAGTTAAAGATATCTATACCAACGATAGAAGTCGACTTGAAATAGCTATGGAAGTTAACGATATTTGTAAAAAGTTAGTTAACGGTGAACGCGTTAAGGGTCTTTATATACATGGCCCTTTTGGAACAGGCAAATCTTTTATTTTAGGAGCTATCGCAAACCAGCTTAAGTCAAAACATGTGCCATCTACAATAGTATATTTACCTGAATACATTCGTATACTCAAAGGTGGTTTTAAAGATGGAAGTTATAATGAAAAGTTAGAGCGTATACGAGAAGCAAATATATTAATGTTAGATGATATCGGAGCTGAGGATGTCACAACGTGGGTAAGGGATGAGGTGATAGGTCCCTTATTACATTATCGTATGGTTCATGAATTACCAACATTCTTTAGTTCAAATCTAAATTTGGAAGAATTAGAACATCATTTATCTATATCAAACAAAGGGGCAGAAATAACGAAAGCTGCTCGAATTATCGAACGTATCAAAAGTTTAGCAAATGAATTTTATTTAGATGGAAAAAATTTACGAAATAATTGAAATTTACAATGTGTGATGTATAATAAAGATAAATCTAAATCGTTGAAATAAATGAAGATATGATAATTTAATCTCTATCATACAGCAAGCCAACAATTGATGAGAATTTGGTTGATATATTAAATTATTACTCCTTCATATTTAGATGCTGGTAATCAGTATCCGGCTCAAGACCGTTATCTTATGAAGAGATATCTAGAATACATCTAGATAACTAGGGTGGTACCGCGACGAACTCGTCCCTTTTATAGGGAGGAGTTTTTTTATTTTCTTCAGCGATCATAGAATAAAATTTATGGAGGGTTTCGATATGGAACAAATTAATATTAAGTTTCCAGATGGCAATTCAAAATCATTTGACAAAGGAACTACTACAGAAGATATTGCACAATCAATTAGTCCTGGACTTCGAAAAAAAGCAGTAGCAGGAAAATTTAATAATCAACTCGTTGATTTAACTCGTCCACTTGAAGAAGATGGGGCAATTGAAATTGTTACACCTGGTAGTGATGAAGCTCTAGAGGTATTACGTCATTCAACTGCTCATTTAATGGCTCAAGCATTAAAACGAATTTATGGAGATGTTAAATTCGGTGTTGGTCCAGTGATTGAAGGCGGTTTTTACTACGACTTTGACATGGATGAAAAAGTATCATCAGATGACTTTGAAAAAATCGAAAAAACAATGAAACAAATTGTTAACGAAAATTATAAAATTGAACGTAAAGTGGTTTCTCGTGAAGAAGCAAAAGATTTCTTTAAAGATGATCCATATAAATTAGAATTAATAGATGCAATTCCTGAAGATGAGAATGTAACATTATATACTCAAGGTGAATTTACAGATTTATGCCGTGGTGTTCATGTGCCATCAACTTCAAAAATTAAAGAATTTAAACTTCTTTCTACTGCAGGTGCATATTGGCGTGGGGATAGCGACAATAAAATGTTACAACGTATATATGGTACTGCTTTCTTTGATAAAAAAGATTTAAAAGCACATTTAGACATGTTAGAGGAACGTCGTGAACGTGATCATCGTCGTATTGGTAAAGATTTAGAATTATTTACAAATAATCAACTTGTTGGTGCTGGTCTTCCACTATGGTTACCAAATGGTGCAACAATTCGCCGTGAAATTGAACGTTATATTGTAGATAAGGAAGTAAGCATGGGATATGATCATGTATATACTCCAGTTCTAGCTAACGTTGAACTTTATAAAACTTCAGGTCATTGGGATCACTATAGAGATGATATGTTCCCACCAATGAAATTAGATGAAACTGAAGAAATGGTATTACGTCCAATGAACTGTCCACATCATATGATGGTTTATAATAATAAACCACATTCTTATCGTGAATTACCAATTCGTATTGCTGAATTAGGTACTATGCATAGATATGAAGCAAGTGGTGCAGTATCAGGCTTACAACGTGTAAGAGGTATGACTTTAAATGATTCTCATATCTTTGTACGTCCTGACCAAATTAAAGATGAATTCAAACGCGTTGTTCATATGATACAAGATGTTTATGAAGACTTTGGTTTTGAAGATTACACATTCAGATTAAGTTACAGAGATCCTGAAGATAAAGAAAAATATATGGACGATGATGACATGTGGAATAAAGCTGAGTCTATGCTTAAAGAAGCAGTAGATGAAATGGGCTTACCATATGTTGAAGCTATTGGAGAAGCAGCATTCTATGGTCCTAAATTAGATGTTCAAGTTAAAACTGCAATGGGTAAAGAAGAAACCCTTTCAACTGCACAACTTGATTTCTTACTACCTGAACGATTTGATCTTTCTTATATTGGTAGTGATGGTGAAAATCACCGACCTGTTGTTATTCATCGTGGCGTAGTTTCAACTATGGAACGTTTTGTAGCTTTCTTAACTGAAGAAACTAAAGGTGCTTTCCCAACATGGTTAGCTCCAAAACAAGTTGAGATTATTCCAGTAAATGTAGATTTACATTACGACTATGCGAGAAATTTACAAGATGAATTAAAATCTCAAGGTGTTCGTGTAGAAATTGATGATCGTAACGAAAAAATGGGCTATAAAATTCGAGAGGCACAAATGCAAAAAATTCCTTATCAAATTGTAGTAGGAGATAAAGAAGTTGAAAACAACGAAGTAAATGTTCGTAAGTATGGCTCACAAGATCAAGAAACAATAGAAAGAGATGAATTTATCTGGAACTTAGTAGATGAAATTCGTCTAAAAAAACGTAGATAGTCTTGATAAAATAATATCCTTAATGTATATTACAAAGTAGTTAAATAAAAATGAGTTAGAGGTTGCATCTTTAAAAAGTAATACTTCAGAAGTTGATATGGAACGTATGTTGAAAGTATGAAAGGTAAAGATGCCGAAACAAATGATAACCATACTTATGATTTGTTGGGACAGTTATCGAATAGAAACTGTACTGTCACAGTTTGTGATGTGCTACCGATATAGATTAAGTAATGGGTGCATATCTTAACGGTATGTACCTATTTTTTAATTTGTAATTTGATTTACATATCATTTATAAAAATTAAATATGTTAATTATCTTCACATAACAAATAAATACTTAGCTAACCTCTACATTAAGAAAGGGAGCTTATATGAGTAAAGTTGAAAATCAAGATAGCGGTATGAAGAGAGGGTTAAAAGATCGTCATATCTCTATGATTGCAATGGGAGGCTGTATCGGTACAGGCCTATTTATGACATCAGGTGGTGCTATTCACGATGCTGGTGCATTAGGTGCGCTTATTGCATATGCAATTATTGGAGCTATGGTATTCTTTTTAATGACTTCTTTAGGAGAAATGGCTACGTATTTACCTGTTTCAGGTTCATTTAGTACCTATGCAACACGATTTGTAGATCCATCATTAGGATTCGCATTAGGTTGGAACTATTGGTTTAACTGGGTAATTACTGTAGCGGCAGATGTAACTATTGCAGCGCAAGTCATACAGTATTGGACACCTATGGCAGGGATACCAGCATGGGTATGGAGTTGTATCTTTATAGTTATTATTTTCGCATTAAACTCTTTATCTGTAAGAGTATATGGTGAAAGTGAATATTGGTTTGCACTTATAAAAGTGATTACAGTAATTATTTTTATAATTATTGGTATTTTAACTATATTAGGAATTATGGGTGGACATTTTGTAGGATTTGAGACATTTACTAAAGGTGATGGGCCAATCCTAGGTGGAAATCTTGGCGGTAGTTTACTTTCAATTCTAGGTGTATTCTTAGTTGCTGGTTTCTCCTTCCAAGGTACTGAATTAATAGGCATTACTGCTGGAGAATCTGAGAATCCAGAACGTGCTGTTCCAAAAGCAATTAAACAAGTTTTCTGGAGAATATTATTATTTTACATTTTAGCCATCTTTGTTATTGGTATGTTAATTCCTTACAATAGTAATGCATTAATGGGTGGAGATAACGATGTTGCAACATCTCCATTTACGCTTGTCTTTAAAAATGCAGGGTTAGCATTCGCTGCTTCATTTATGAATGCAGTTATTTTAACCTCAGTATTATCAGCTGGTAATTCAGGGATGTATGCATCAACACGTATGTTATATTCAATGAGTAAAGATAAATTAGCTTTCGCTTCATTTGGTAAAACGAATAAACATGGCGTGCCATATTTATCATTGATTGCTACTGGTGTACTTGTAGTCGTTATTTTCTTAGTACAAAAATTAAGCGGAAATGCTTATGAATATATTGTAGCTGCCAGTGGTATGACAGGGTTTATTGCTTGGGTAGGTATTGCAGTAAGTCATTATCGCTTTAGACGAGCATTTAATGTTCAGCATCATCGTAAATCAGAATTGAAATATAAAGCGAAATGGTTCCCATTCGGTCCAATATTTGCAGGTATATTGTGTGTGATTGTGATTGTTGGACAAGATGTAGATTTCATTAAAACAGGGCACTTTGATCTTAATCGATTTATTATTACGTATATGGGTATTCCAGTATTTTTAGTATTCTTTATTTATCATAAATTAAGATATAAAACTAAAAAAATACCTCTTGAAGAAGTTGATTTAAGCCAAGATGTCTCAATGAATGAAGTAAAACATCACTAATTTTAAAAAACAATTGACATGCTTAATAAAACTTGATATGATTAGTATCGTTGATTACGAAACGAACCAAGTAGAAACACCCGTTTCTCACCTGTAGCGACGCAAAAAGCTGTTGGCAGGTTAATCATGTCACACAATTATCGTGTATGAGTGAAGAGCGGGCAAATATTGTCCGCTCTTTTTGCTTGGGAAAATTTCGTAAAATTTTGGGAGGTGTCAACCATAGCAAAAGATCAAACGCAAGTTAACGAAAAAATTCGCGCAAAAGAATTACGTTTAATTGGCCAAAATGGTGACCAAATTGGTGTTAAATCTAAAAGAGAAGCTCTTGAGATGGCTGAAAGAGTTGAATTAGATTTAGTAGTTGTTGCACCAAATGCTAAACCACCTGTTGCAAGAATTATGGATTATGGTAAATATAAATTCGAACAACAGAAAAAAGAAAAAGAAATGAAGAAAAAACAAAAAGTTATCAATGTTAAAGAAATTCGTTTAAGTCCAACTATTGAGGAACACGATTTCCAAACTAAGTTGAAAAATGGACGTAAATTCTTAACTAAAGGTGACAAATGTAAAGTTTCTATTCGTTTCAGAGGTCGTGCAATTACACACAAAGAAATTGGTCAACGTGTTTTAGAAAAATTTGCAGACGAATGTAAAGATATTGCCACTGTTGAACAAAAACCTAAAATGGAAGGGCGCCAAATGTTTATTATGTTAGCGCCTATAAACGAAAAATAATTTACTTTTATTAGGAGGAAATGAATCATGCCAAAAATGAAAACTCACCGTGGAGCAGCTAAACGTGTTAAAAGAACTGGTTCAGGTCAATTAAAACGTTCTAGAGCTTTCACATCTCACTTATTTGCAAATAAAAATACTAAACAAAAACGTAAATTACGTAAAGCTAAACTAGTATCTAAAAGCGATATGAAACGCGTAAAACAATTATTAGCTTACAAAAAATAATTAATATTACTTTCGAACGATGATAAAGCGATATATTTAAGGAGGAATTTAACATGCCACGAGTTAAAGGTGGAACAGTAACAAGAGCACGTCGTAAAAAAACGATTAAATTAGCTAAAGGTTACTTCGGTTCAAAACATACATTATATAAAGTAGCAAAACAACAAGTGATGAAATCAGGTCAATACGCATTCCGTGACCGTCGTCAACGTAAACGTGATTTCCGTAAATTATGGATTACACGTATTAATGCAGCTGCACGTCAACATGACATCAGCTATTCTCGTTTAATGAACGGTTTGAAAAAGGCTGACATTAACATTAACCGTAAAATGCTTTCTGAAATTGCTATTTCAGACGATAAAGCTTTCGGTGAATTAGTATCAAAAGCTAAAGATGCTTTAAAATAATTAATATTTAAAAGCCAATAAGGTAACTATAAAACCTTATTGGCTTTTTTATTTACTTTTATTCATCAAATATTCTTTAATAGAATTATGATAAGTAAACGAACCAGTTAAATATCATTGTGATTTAAATCATTGGTTTGTTAAACTATTAAAAAAGAATATTAATTTCAAGGAGTTAACTATGTCTAAATTTGATGAACAAATCATCGTCGTATCAAGAGAATTATTATTTGATAATGAAAAAAATGCATTTAATGGATTCTTATCGAAAAACGATGTTCAAGGTGAAGAAATATTTAATACGTTTAAAAACTATGAAGTAAAAAGACGTGGAGATATGGAAGAAGATCCATCTTATAAACAACTTATTTCATATTGTCTTTTAGAAAATGAAAATGATGAAATCTTAGTATATCAACGTTTAAGTGGTGGCGGAGAAGAACGCTTACACGGACAGTCTTCAGTGGGTGTTGGTGGACATATGAATAATGTTGTTGGTGCCGATTCAATTAATGAAGTTTTAAGAGTGAATGCACAAAGAGAACTTAATGAAGAAGTAGGATTATCTGAAGATAGATCTCAAAATATGGAATATATTGGTTTTATTAATGATGATACTAATGCAGTAGGTAAAGTTCATATAGGTGTTGTTTTCAAAATTAAGGTGAAATCTAGTGATGTAGAAGTTAGAGAAACTGACACTTTAAAAATTAATTGGATATCACAAGATGAAATAAATGATTTAAATCATTTTGAATCATGGAGTGCGTTAATTTTAAAAGATTTAAAATAAAGGGGGCTCAATATGTCTGATATTATCCCTTTTCCTCAATCAAAGCAAAAATTATATCATAATATTTTAAATGCACAACAACAAAATAAATATAAAGAAATGTATCAATTGTTTGATATATATGAAGCCTCATTCGAGTTAGATAATCAATTATCTTTGATTAAATGTGACATGTTAAATGAATTAGGGTTATATTTAGAATTAAGAGAAGAAGCAATTATTTTCTTAAAAAAAGGTATACCTCATTACGACGAACTAATTATTTTCTATATTAAAGCATTAATAGGTTTAAATCAGAATTATGAAGCAATTGAAGTCATTAATCAAATCATTAACGAAGTGAAAGAACATAAAACTAGAATGGCACTCTTTCCATTAAAAGAATATGCCCAATCTAAATTAGATGAAGACAAGAAACTTTCTAGTCAATTATTATCAGAATTTACTAGTTTAGATTTAAATCGTCAAACTAAATTAATGATTAAACTCATTGATAACGGACATTATGAATTCAGAAAGACGGTTGCTTTTTTATTATCTAATCAAGTAGAATCTTATAATTTAAAAAGTCTCATGCTTGAGTATTTACGTTTTTCAAATTATGATAGTGAAATAAAAATTGAGAAGTATGGTTATGAAGTCAACATCCTCCCTACAACATTAAAAGGTTTAGAACACACAGATATGAAAACTACTGTTATTCCCAAAGTTCTCGATAGATTAGAAAATGGAGCTTTGAATATACAAAATGAAGCTCAGTATGTGATGAATAATCATTCAATAAAACTATATCCACTTGATATATTTTCACTTTTTAATGAAGAAGATTGGATAATAGCTTATGATGTTTATTTTAAGTCAATGATTGGTATAGAAGTAAGTGAAGCAAATCAAGAATTATTAACATTAATTTATCAGTTAGATAATTAAATGTGAGCAAATCATTTTAGTTTACTTAAATGATTCTGTAAAGTTGAATTACTATTTAAAATCCCCTATAAAACATTGTTTGTGTCCATATTGGACCTATGATATAATAGGGAAGTTGAAAAAATTAAAAATGTAAGCATGGAGGTATTTATACATGACAGCAACTTGGGAAAAAAAAGAAGGTAACGAAGGTTTATTAAAAGTTACTGTTCCAGCAGAAAAAGTAAATAAAGCATTAGATCAAGCATTTAAAAAAGTGGTTAAACAAATTAACGTGCCTGGTTTCCGTAAAGGTAAAGTGCCTCGTCCAATTTTCGAACAACGTTTTGGCGTTGAAGCATTATATCAAGATGCAGTAGATATTCTTTTACCTGAAGCTTATGGTGAAGCCATTGAAGAAACTAAAATCAATCCAGTAGCTCAACCTGAAATTAATGTAACTCAAATTGAAAAAGGTAAAGATTTCGAATTTGAAGCAACAGTGACTGTTGAACCTGAAGTTAAATTAGGAGATTATAAAGGTCTTGAAATTGAAAAACAAGATTCTGAATTAACTGATCAAGATTTACAAGATGAAATTGATCATAGTTTAGGTCATTTAGCTGATATGGTTGTTAAAGAAGATGGTGCAGTTGAAGAAGGAGACACTGTAAATATTGACTTTGATGGTTATGTAGATGGCGAACAATTTGAAGGTGGCCAAGCTGATGGTTATGATTTAGAAATCGGTTCAGGTTCATTTATTCCAGGATTTGAAGATCAATTAGTAGGCGTTAAAACTGGAGAAGAAAAAGACGTTGTTGTAACATTCCCAGAAGAATATCACGCTGAAGAATTAGCTGGTAAAGAAGCTACATTCAAAACTAAAGTAAATGAAATTAAATACAAAGAAGTACCCGAATTAACTGATGAAATTGCAAATGAATTAGATTCAGATGCTAATTCAGTAGATGAGTATAAAGAAAACTTACGCAAACGTTTATCAGAACAAAAAGCACAAGATGCTGAAAATGTGGAAAAAGAAGAAGCAATTAATAAAGTAACTGAAAATACAACAATTGATATTCCACAAGCTATGATTGACACTGAATTAGATCGTATGGTTCAAGAATTTGGTCAAAGAATCCAACAACAAGGTTTAGACTTACAAACTTACTTCCAAATTTCTGGTCAAGATGAATCTCAATTAAGAGAACAAATGAAAGATGATGCAGAGCAACGTGTTAAAACAAACTTAACATTATCAGCAATTGCAGATGAAGAAAATATCGAAGTCACAGATGAAGATATTGATAAAGAATTAGAAAAAATGAGCAGTCAATTTAATATCTCAGTAGAAGATATTAAACAAACTCTTGGTAATACTGATATCATTAAAAATGATGTACGTATTCAAAAAGTAATTGACTTATTAAGAGACAATGCTAAATATGTTGATTCAGCTAAAGAAGATAAAAAAGAAGACAAATAATAAACTTTTAAATTGATATAAAGTTTAAAAATAAGTAGCAGGTGCATCATTATATGTATCTGCTACTATATGTTTTAAGCATTTTAGTTGTTAACTATCAATTTGCATTGTAGAATGCTATCTAGTATAGTCGTTTAAGGATAGAGGTGTAAATGAATGTTTAAATTTAATGAAGATGAAGAAAATTTAAAATGTTCTTTCTGTGGTAAGGACCAAGATCAAGTTAAAAAATTAGTAGCAGGTAGTGGTGTATACATTTGTAATGAATGTATCGAACTATGTTCTGAAATTGTTGAAGAAGAATTAGCTCAAGCTACTTCAGAAGAATTTACTGAATTACCGACGCCTAAAGAAATTATGGACCATTTAAATGAATATGTTATTGGCCAAGAAAAAGCTAAAAAATCTTTAGCAGTGGCAGTTTACAATCATTACAAACGTATTCAACAATTGGGTCCAAATGAAGATGATGTTGAGTTACAAAAAAGTAATATCGCCTTAATTGGACCAACGGGTAGCGGTAAAACATTACTTGCACAAACACTTGCTAAAACATTGAATGTACCATTTGCTATTGCAGATGCAACAAGTTTAACTGAAGCAGGTTATGTTGGTGATGATGTTGAAAATATTTTATTACGTTTGATTCAAGCTGCTGATTTTGACATTGATAAAGCAGAAAAAGGAATTATTTATGTAGACGAAATTGATAAAATTGCTAGAAAATCTGAAAATACATCAATTACGCGTGATGTTTCTGGTGAAGGTGTACAACAAGCATTACTTAAAATCTTAGAAGGTACAACAGCAAGTGTACCACCTCAAGGTGGCCGTAAACATCCTAACCAAGAATTGATTCAAATTGACACAACTAATATTCTATTTATATTAGGTGGTGCGTTTGATGGTATTGATGAAGTCATTAAACGCCGTTTAGGTGAAAAAGTTATCGGTTTTGCTAGCAATGAAGCAGATAAGTATAATGAAGAAGCTTTATTAGCACAAATTCGTCCTGAAGATTTACAAGCATATGGTTTAATTCCAGAATTTATTGGACGTGTACCAATAGTTGCTAATTTAGAAACATTAGATGTTGAAGCGCTTAAAAATATTTTAACGCAACCTAAAAACGCGTTAGTTAAGCAATATACAAAAATGTTAGCTCTTGATAACGTTGAATTAGAATTTACTGAAGAAGCTTTGGCAGCAGTCAGTGAAAAAGCAATTGAACGAAAAACTGGAGCACGTGGATTACGATCAATTATAGAAGAATCTTTAATTGATATTATGTATGATGTACCTTCAACAAGTGATGTTGCTAAAGTTGTAGTAACTGCTCAAACAATTAATGAGGAAATCGAGCCTGAAATGTATGATTCAGAAGGTAATTTATTGAACGGTACTAAAACTTCAGCTTAATTATCAACCATATAATAAGGAAGTGGTGATAGAATTCATTTGAGTTCGAAACTGCTTCCTTATTTTTATACATATCATTTTTTTAAAATTTTAGATTTTTAAACATTTATATTATAATAAAGCAGCTATAATAATGAAGAGGTGTTTGAATATGAATATTAACCCAAATAATATAGAATTAATGATTAGTGCAGTGAAAGAAGAACAATATCCTGAAACCAATTTAACTGAAATCGCTTTAAGTGGACGTTCTAATGTGGGTAAGTCCTCTTTTATTAATAGTATGATTGGTAGAAAAAATATGGCTCGTACTTCACAACAGCCTGGAAAAACGCAAACTCTAAACTTCTATAATATTGATGAACAACTTATTTTTGTTGATGTTCCTGGATATGGATATGCAAAAGTAAGTAAATCACAGCGTGAAAAATTTGGGAAAATGATAGAAGAGTATTTAACTAAACGAGAAAATCTAGGTTTAGTCATTCAACTTGTAGATTTACGACATAATCCTACCGAAGATGATGTATTAATGTATAATTATTTAAAACATTTCGATCTGCCAACACTAGTCATTTGTACTAAGGAAGATAAAATTGCGAAAGGTAAAGTTCAAAAACATATAAAAAATATAAAACAAAAATTAGATTTAGATCCAAACGATACAATTATAAGTTACTCTTCTATTCAAAATTCTAAACAGCAATACATTTGGGATATTATTGCTAATTATATAAATTAAAAGAAATATCTTGTAATTAAGTGACGAAATTTTGACTTCACATTAGAATGTTTCTAATTTATTTGAGCATCAAACTTAAATTCATTCTAAAATGTGTTATACTAACGATATTGTTAGTATATGGAGGGCGTTATAAATGCATTTTATTGCTATTAGCATAAATCATCGTACTGCTGATGTAGCTTTAAGAGAGCAAGTTGCTTTTAGAGATGATGCCTTACGATTAGCCAATGAAGATTTATTCGAAACTAAAGCAATTTTAGAAAATGTAATATTATCGACATGTAATCGTACAGAAGTATATGCTGTAGTGGATCAAATTCATACAGGACGATATTATATTCAACGATTTTTAGCTCGTTCATTTGGATTTGAAGTAGATGATATTAAAGCAATGTCTGAAGTTAAAGTGGGGGACGAAGCAGTAGAACATCTATTGCGTGTAACTTCAGGTTTAGATTCAATTGTGTTAGGAGAAACACAAATTTTAGGCCAAATGCGTGATGCATTTTTCTTAGCGCAAGATTTAAAAACAACTGGAACTATCTTTAATCATCTATTTAAACAAGCAATTACTTTTGCTAAAAAAGCACATAATGAAACAGATATCGCAGATAATGCTGTAAGTGTTTCATATGCTGCTGTGGAATTATCAAAAAAAGTATTAGGTAAATTAAAAAATAAACATGCTGTTATTATTGGTGCAGGTGAAATGAGTGAATTGTCGTTATTAAATTTACTCGGCTCAGGCATTAATCATATTACAATTGTAAATCGAACAGAAAGTAAAGCTAGAATTTTAGCTGAAAAACATCAAGTTAGTTATGATAAGCTAGAATCTTTACCTAGTTTATTAACTTCAACTGATATTGTTATTAGTTCTACTAGTTCACCAGATTATATTATTACTAAAAGTATGATTAATCAGGCACTATCATATAGAAAATCTAAATTATTATTATTAGACATTGCAGTACCACGAGATATTGAACCATGTCATAATTTAAGTGATGACGTATTTAATTATGATGTAGATGATTTAAAAGGTTTAGTTGATGCTAATTTAAAAGAACGACAAATGGCGGCTGAAGCTATTTCTAATGAAATTCCTGCTGAAATTAAAGCACATAATGATTGGGTAAATATGTTGGGTGTAGTTCCTGTAATAAGAGCTTTACGTGAAAAAGCAATGACTATTCAAGCTGAAACAATGGATAGTATCGATAGAAAATTACCGAATCTATCTGAACGAGAACGAACAGTCATTTCTAAACATACTAAAAGTATTATTAATCAAATGTTGAAAGATCCAATTAAACAGGCTAAGGAATTGAGTAACGATAAAAAAAGTAATGAAAAATTAGAGCTATTTCAAAATATATTTGATATTGAAGCCGAAGATCCTTATAAAGCAGTGAAAGAACGAAAAAAAGAAAAGGAACTTTCAGTACGACATATCTTTAGTTTTGAATAAGCATATTAAAATGGTGATAATATGCAAGAAACGCTATTTATTAGATTTCATGAAATTATATTAATTGTATATTTAATTAGCATTCTTTGTTATTTTATAGACTTTGTTCGGAAGAGTCATAAGATTAGAGTACTTGGAATTTATGCCTTAGGGATTGTTTGGTTTTTACAAACAATCTCTTTGTCTATGTATATTACTTCGCATAGTGATGTATTGTTTAATTCCATATTTGATGTTTTTTTCTTCTTGTCATGGATGATTATTTCTATTTCTCTAGTTTTAAATATTATTAAAGTTCTAAGTTTTTCTGTGTTTTTTTTGAATGTAATTGGATTTATCTTATTAACGATGAATACATTTAGACCTGAACACTATACAAACAGTATACAAAAAGTACAAGTTATAAATGAATTATTACTTGTACATGTAGGGCTTGCAGTATTGAGTTATGCTTTTTTTGCACTTGCATTTGTAAATGCATTGCTATATATCATTCAATATAAAAACCTTAAAGAAAAAAACTTTAATCAGAAATATTTTAGAATTGGCAGTGTAGCAACTCTTGAAAAAATTATATTTTTTTCAACTTTGGGCGGTTTAGTAATATTAATATTGAGTGTAATTTTAATTGCTCAATGGGGAATCTATGCGGTTGGTATAGCAATATTTAAAGATCCGAAGGTTATGTTGTCTGTCATTATTACGCTTCTTTATACAGTATATATCGTTATGTATTTAAAAAAGAAAATCATCTCAATTAATTTAATTTATTTTAATATTATGATATTTTGCCTATGTATGGTGAATTTATTCTTCACTACTCATTTTAATTAAAAGAAAACTTATGTAGGAGGCCTTGTTTATGCGTAAATTAGTTGTGGGTTCACGTAGAAGTAAACTTGCTTTAACACAAAGTAAACAATTCATTGATAAATTAAAAGCCATTGATCCATCTTTAGAAATCGAAATTAAAGAGATTGTCACAAAGGGAGATCGAATTGTGAATCAACAACTATCTAAAGTTGGAGGAAAAGGCCTATTTGTTAAAGAGATTCAAAATGAACTATTTAACAACGATATCGATATGGCAATACACTCATTAAAAGATGTTCCTAGTATTATTCCAGAAGGTTTAACATTAGGTTGTATTCCTGATAGAGAAATACCATTTGATGCCTATATTGCCAAAAATCACGTACCATTAGAAGAACTTCCTAAGAATAGTATAGTTGGTACAAGTTCATTAAGAAGAGGTGCACAAATATTATCTAAATATCCTCATCTAAAAATTAAATGGATTCGTGGTAATATTGATACACGTTTAAATAAATTAGAAACAGAAGATTATGATGCGATTATTTTAGCAGCAGCAGGACTCAAACGTATGGGTTGGTCTGATGACGTAGTAACAACTTATTTAGATAAAGACACATTACTACCTGCAATCGGTCAAGGTGCTCTTGGCATTGAGTGCCGTAGTAACGATATTGAACTTCTCGAGTTACTTCAAAAAGTTCACAATAATGAAGTTGCAAATTGTGTAACGGCCGAACGAACATTTTTAGCTGCAATGGATGGAAGTTGTCAAGTTCCAATTGGTGGATATGCGAATTATAACAATAACAATGAAATTGAGTTTACAGGCTTAATCATGACACCAGATGGTAAGGAACGTTATGAACATACTGAAGTAGGAACTGACCCTGTAAAATTAGGGAACAGAGTAAGTGAGATACTTAAAGAACAAGGTGCGTATGAAATTATAAGAAAATTAAACGAAGAAGCATCACATTAATACTAAATCTTAGTAGAGGTGTTACAGTTAGATGAAACCAGTGATAGTTATGACGCAAACGAGTAAAGTACAGAGTGATATGGTAGAAGTCATTCATAAGCCATTTATTAAAATTCAATCACTTGAATTTGATACTCAACTCTTGCATGATAATTATGACTGGCTTATTTTTTCTTCAAAAAATGCCGTACATTTATTTTATAAATATTTAGAGTACGTGAATGTAAAACATATTGCAGTAGTAGGCGCTAAAACTGCGCAGTTATGTAAACAATTAGGTATAAATATAGATTTTATACCTAACGATTATTCTCAAGAAGGTTTATTAGAAGGATTAAATCTAGAAAAATCTTCTATTTTAATTCCGAGCAGTGCACAGGCAAGACCAAAATTGCAACAAACTCTCGCTGAACATAATAATGTTGTGAAAATTGACTTGTATACACCTATAGCGGATAGAGAGAATATTATTGAAGTTATCAATCTAATTCAACATAATCAAGTTGAAGCATTAACATTTTCAAGTTCATCTGCAGTGCGTTATTATTTTAGTGAGGCATTTCCTAAGCATTTTAAAAATTACTATGCTATAGGTCAACAAACTGCAAATAGCATTAGAGCCTATGGTTATGAACCTTATATTGCAGATAAACAAACTTCTGAAGCATTAATAAACACATTTTTAGAAAGTAGGAATAAATAATGAAATTCGATAGACATAGAAGATTACGCTCTTCAGCTACAATGAGAAGTTTAGTAAGAGAAAATCATGTTAGAAAAGAAGATTTAATTTATCCAATTTTTGTAGTAGAAAAAGATAATGTTAGAAGCGAAATTAAATCGTTACCTGGTGTATATCAAATAAGTTTAAATCTATTAGATGATGAAATTAATGAAGCATATGATTTAGGTATTAGAGCGATTATGTTCTTTGGCGTACCTAATGAAAAAGATGATGTGGGTTCTGGTGCATACAATCATAATGGCATTGTTCAAGAGGCAACACGTAGAGCAAAAAAACTTCATAAAGATTTATTAATCGTTGCTGATACTTGTTTATGTGAATATACGGATCATGGTCATTGCGGTATCATTGATGATCATACGCATGATGTTGATAATGACAAATCTTTACCATTATTAGTTAAAACAGCAATTTCTCAAGTCGAAGCTGGCGCTGACATTATTGCTCCAAGTAATATGATGGATGGTTTTGTTACCGAAATTCGACAAGGTTTAGATGAAGCTGGTTATTATAATATTCCAATTATGAGCTATGGCATTAAATATGCTTCTAGTTTCTTTGGACCATTTAGAGATGCTGCAGATTCAGCTCCTTCATTTGGAGATAGAAAAACGTATCAAATGGATCCAGCTAATCGTTTAGAAGCACTAAGAGAATTAGAAAGTGACTTAAAAGAAGGCGCAGACATGATGATTGTCAAACCAGCTTTAAGTTATTTAGATATTGTTAGAGATGTAAAAAATAACACTAATATTCCTGTTATTGCTTATAATGTTAGTGGTGAATATGCTATGACTAAAGCAGCATCTCAAAATGGTTGGATAGATGAAGAACGTGTGGTTATGGAACAAATGGTATCAATGAAACGTGCGGGCGCAGATATGATTATTACTTATTTCGCGAAAGATATTTGTCGTTACTTAGATAAATAATGGTTAAGGAGGAACAAGTTAATGACTTATGAAAAATCACAAGAAGCAATGCGCATTGCTGAAACACTTATGCCTGGTGGTGTCAATAGCCCTGTAAGAGCATTTAAATCAGTAGATACACCAGCAATTTTTATGGATCATGGTGAAGGTTCGAAAATTTATGATATAGATGGCAATGAATACATTGATTATGTATTAAGTTGGGGACCATTAATTTTAGGTCATAAAAATAAACAAGTCATTAGTAAATTACATGATGCTGTAGATAAAGGCACTAGTTTTGGTGCTTCAACACTAGAAGAAAATAAATTAGCTGAACTTGTTATTGAAAGAGTGCCTTCAATTGAAAAAGTAAGAATGGTTTCTTCAGGTACTGAAGCTACTTTAGCGGCATTAAGACTGGCTAGAGGTTACACTGGTAGAAATAAAATTGTTAAGTTTGAAGGATGCTATCACGGACATAGCGATTCATTGCTTATCAAAGCAGGTTCAGGTGTAGCAACTTTAGGTCTTCCAGATTCACCAGGAGTACCTGAAGGCACAGCTAAAAACACAATTACAGTACCTTATAATGATTTAGATGCGATTAAAGTAGCATTTGAAAATTATGGAGATGATATTGCTGGTGTGATAGTAGAACCAGTTGCAGGAAATATGGGTGTTGTACCCCCTAAAAAAGGTTTCTTAGAAGGATTAAGGGAAGTCACTAAAGAATATGGTTCTTTACTTATCTTTGATGAAGTCATGACAGGTTTCCGTGTAGGGTATAACTGTGCTCAAGGTTATTTTGGTGTGACACCAGATATCACATGCCTAGGAAAAGTGATTGGCGGTGGCTTACCTGTAGGTGCTTTTGGAGGCAAAAAAGAAATTATGGATAAAATTGCTCCAGTAGGTAATATTTATCAAGCGGGAACTCTATCTGGTAATCCTTTAGCAATGACAAGTGGTTATGAAACACTAAGTCAATTAACGCCTGAATCATATGAGTATTTCCAAGAATTAGGCGATATATTAGAAAAAGGACTTAAAGAGGTATTTGCTAAACACAATGTTCCTATTACAGTAAATAGATCTGGTTCTATGATTGGTTATTTCTTAAATAAAGGACCTGTAACCAACTTTGAAGAAGCGAATCAAAGTGATTTAGAGTTATTTAGTAATATGTATAGAGAAATGGCTAAAGAAGGCATATTTTTACCACCTTCTCAATTTGAAGGAACATTCTTATCTACCGCACATACCAAAGAAGATATTGAAAAAACGATTCATGCTTTTGATAATGCATTAAGTAGAATTGTTTAATATTTAAAAGTTAATATAATAAAAGTGGAACAAAGATGAGATAATATCATCGTTCCACTTTTTTTAATTTAAATGCTTTTAATCTAGAAAGAAGTGATGATTTTTGAGGCGAATTTGGCTAAATAATATTATATTATTAATAATAGCGATGATCATGAGTTTAATATTAAAATTATCTCATATGCTTTTACCCTTTATGTTTGGGCCCATTATAGCCTCAATTATTGTGGTTAAAGTACTAAAACTAAATATTAAATGGCCTTTTTGGATTAGTCAGATTGGCTTAATATTACTTGGAGTACAAATAGGATCTACGTTTACGTCACAAGTCATTAATGATATCAAAAATGAGTGGTTAACCATTGTGACGGTGACTGTTTTACTCATCACGTTATCATTATTGATTGCTTATTTTTTCAAAAAAATTGCAAGAGTTAATACTGAAACTGCTATCTTGAGTGTAATACCTGGCGCTTTAAGTCAAATGTTAATTATGGCTGAAGAAGATAAAAAAGCGAATATCTTAGTAGTAAGTTTAACCCAAACTTCTAGAGTTATTTTTGTAGTCGTACTTGTACCACTTATTTCTTTTTTATTTAGCAATTCATCATCAAGTGAAGAGATGATTCATAAAGCTACACCATTAACAAGAGCTTTAAATGTGCCCCAAATTGCTTTAATTATGATTGCTATAGCTTTTGTTTATTTCTTAATGTCAAAAATAAATTTTCCAACAAAACAATTACTCGCTCCAATTGTCGTTTTAATTGTTTGGAATTTATCAACTCATCTGACTTTTACTTTAGATAATTATATTCTTGCTTTTGCACAAGTGATTTATATGATTAGAATTGGTTTACAAATTGCACATTTATTAGGTGATTTAAAAGGTCGCATTGCTATAGCAATTATGTATCAAAATATAATTTTAATTTTAGGATCATTTTTGATGGTCTTTATTGTTCATTTGTTTACTCATAATTCATTAAACGAATTATTTTTAGGTGGAGCTCCTGGAGGTATGAGTCAAATTGTACTAGTTGCCATAGCTACTGGTGCAGATGTTGCTAAGATATCAAGTTTTCATATCTTTAGGATATTTTTTATATTATTTTTAGTAGCACCAATAATTAATTACTTTTTAAAACGAAAAAAAAGTGATAATCAATCATAAGGAGTAGAACTACGAATTCAAAATAATCTGTTCTACTCCTTTTAATATTTAATGATTAGGTTTTGAAGGACATCCTTCTAAGTGAGCATCATATAGACCAGCCGCTTCCATAAACGAGAATACAGTCACAGGTCCTAAAAATTTAAAACCATAAGCTTTTAAATCTTTTGAAAGTTGTTTTGCTCTTTCATCAACTGTAATACGTTCTGAGGGAGTTTTATAGTGCAAGTCAATAGGATGTCCATCAACATATGACCATAAAAACTTACTGAAGCTACCATATTCTTTTTCAATTTGTAAATAACCCTTAGCTTGAGATACTATGGCTTCTAATTTCTTTCTATTATGTACGATATTTGGAAAGGTCATTAAAGCATTAATATCTTTCTCTGTCATTTTAGAAATTTTTATAGGATCAAATTGATGAAATGCTTTTTCATAAGCCTCTTTCTTTTTTAATATAGTTAACCAAGATAAACCAGCATGTTGAGATTCAAGTGCAAGTAATTTGAAAAGTGAAAGACTATTAAAATCTGGTTGTCCCCATACTTTATTATGATAATCTAAATAAATAGGGTCTGTAGTTCCAAAGGCACATGCGTTCATAAATATTCCTCCAAAAGATTGACTTATCATTGTTTTCTATTATACTATTAATTAGTAATTAAATATATTTTTTGGGAAGAGTACGTTTGATACTTATCAAAGAGAGCATATGGACGGTGTAAATATGTATAATGATCAAACTGAAGGTAGCCCACAAGTTCTTTTATTGAATACACATATAATAGTAGATAGAAGCGTGTATGAGCGTTAATCATAAATAAGTGCAAGAAGATATGGAGGTATCGTCTTGAATTTAGGTGGTACCACGGAGCATCCGTCCTATATATTAGGAAGGATGCTTTTTTATTTTAGGAGGTTATTTCAATGAAAATGGAATCAAAGTATAATCCTCGTGAAGTTGAAGCGGGGCGTTATGAAGAATGGGTAAAAAATGAATACTTTAAACCTCTAGAAGATGAATCTAGAGAAGCATATACAATTGTTATTCCGCCGCCGAATGTGACTGGTAAATTACATTTAGGACATGCTTGGGATACAACATTACAAGATATTATTACTCGAATGAAACGTATGCAAGGATACGATACGCTTTATTTACCTGGTATGGATCATGCGGGTATTGCAACACAAGCTAAAGTAGATGCTAAATTAAAAGAACAAGGTATTTCTCGTCATGATATAGGACGTGAAAAATTTTTAGAACATGCTTGGTCTTGGAAAGAAGAATATGCATCTTTTATTCGTAAACAATGGGCTAAATTAGGCTTAGGTCTTGATTATAGTAGAGAACGTTTTACTCTTGATGACGGCTTAAGTAAAGCGGTTAGAAAAGTATTTGTTGATTTATATAATAAAGGAATTATTTATCGTGGAGAGCGAATTATAAATTGGGATCCAGTCGCACGTACAGCATTGTCAGATATAGAAGTGATTCATGAAGATGTGCAAGGTCATTTTTATCATTTTAAATATCCTTATGCTGATGGTAATGGATATATTGAAATTGCCACAACTCGTCCTGAAACAATGTTAGGGGATACTGCTATAGTCGTTAATCCAAATGATGAACGTTATAAAGATGTCATAGGAAAAAAAGTGATTTTACCAATTATAGGTAGAGAATTACCAATTTTAGCAGATGAGTATGTTGATATTGAATTTGGTAGTGGAGCTATGAAAGTTACACCTGCACATGATCCTAATGACTTTGAAATTGGTCAGAGACATCATTTAGAAAACATTATTGTAATGGATGAAAATGGAAAAATGAATGACAATGCATCTCAGTATGCTGGTTTAGACCGTTTCGAATGTCGTAAAAAATTAGTAGAAGATTTAAAAGCTCAAGATTTAGTGATTAAAATTGAAGAACATATGCATTCTGTAGGTCATTCAGAACGTTCTGGTGCAGTAGTAGAACCTTATTTATCTACACAATGGTTTGTAAAAATGAAACCACTTGCGCAACAAGCACTAGATAATCAAAAAACAGATAATCGAATTGATTTTTATCCACCACGTTTTGAAAATACATTTAATCGTTGGATGGAAGAAATTAGAGATTGGACTATTTCTAGACAATTATGGTGGGGTCACCAAATTCCAGCTTGGTATCATAATGAAACAGGTGAAGTATATGTTGGAGAAGAAGCACCTGCTGATATCGAAAATTGGACTCAAGATGAAGATGTGTTAGATACATGGTTCTCAAGTGCGTTATGGCCATTCTCAACTTTAGGTTGGCCTAATGAAGAAGCAAAAGATTATCAACGTTACTATCCAACGAATGTTCTTGTAACCGGTTATGATATTATCTTCTTCTGGGTAGCAAGAATGATTTTCCAAGGATTAGAATTTACTGGTAAACGACCATTTAATGATGTACTTCTTCATGGTTTAGTAAGAGCTGAAGATGGTCGTAAAATGAGTAAATCACTTGGTAATGGTGTAGATCCAATGGATGTCATCGAAAAATACGGAGCAGATAGTTTACGCTACTTCTTAGCAACTGGTTCTTCTCCAGGTAATGACTTACGTTATTCTACCGAAAAAGTTGAATCTGTATGGAACTTTATTAATAAAATTTGGAATGGTGCTCGCTTTAGCTTGATGAATATTGGAGAAGACTTTAAAGTGGAAGACATTGATTTATCTGGTAATTTATCTTTAGCGGATAAATGGATTTTAACACGACTAAATGAAACAATAGAGACCGTTACTAATCTGAGTGAAAAATATGAATTTGGTGAAGTTGGACGTGCTTTATATAACTTTATTTGGGATGAATTCTGTGATTGGTATATTGAAATGAGTAAAATACCAATGAATGGTGAAGATGAAGCTCAAAAACAAACAACACGTTCTGTTCTAAGTTATACACTTGATCAAATAATGAGAATGCTACATCCATTTATGCCATTTGTAACTGAAAAAATTTGGCAAAGTTTACCGCATGAAGGAGAAACAATTGTAAAAGCAGCATGGCCGACAGTTAAAGAAGAGTTTGTGTTTGATGAAAGTAAACAGACAATGGAACAATTAGTTGAAATTATTAAATCTGTGAGACAATCACGCGTAGAAGTAAACACACCACTTTCTAAATCAATCCCTATTCTCATTCAAGCTAAAAATGAAGAAATTAAAACAATCTTAGAAAAAAATGCGGATTATATTCATAGATTTTGTAATCCAAGTGAATTAACCATCGATACAAATGTAGATATTCCTGAAAAAGCGATGACAGCGGTAGTAGTTGCTGGTAAAGTCATTTTACCGTTAGAAGGACTTATTGATATGGATAAAGAAATTGAACGTTTAGAGAAAGAGTTAGACAAACTTCAAAAAGAATTAGACCGTGTTGATAAAAAATTATCAAATGAGAATTTTGTTAATAAAGCACCTGAAAAAATTATAAATGAAGAGCGCGAAAAACAACAAAAATATCAAGAAAAATATAATGGTGTTAAAAACAGAATTGAACAATTAAAAGCATAGGAGAATTGTCAATGAATTACCTAGATAGCTTATATTGGATACATGAGCGCACTAAGTTTGGTATTAAACCTGGTGTTAAAAGAATGGAATGGATGCTTAACCACTTAAATAATCCTCAATTAAATATTCGCGGTATTCATGTGGGTGGAACAAATGGTAAAGGTTCTACAGTAGCTTATTTAAGAGCTGCATTAGTTGAGAATGGATATGAAGTTGGAACATTTACTTCTCCTTTTATTGAAACGTTTAATGAACGAATTAGTTTAAATGGTTATCCGATCTCAAATGACGAAATAGTTGAATTAGTAAAGCGAGTTAAACCAGTAAGTGAAGCGTTAGAACAAGAAACCGAACTCGGTTCTGCAACAGAATTTGAAATTATAACAACAATGATGTTTTTATATTTTGGAGAGATACATCCTGTAGATTTTGTTATTGTAGAAGCGGGACTAGGAATTAAAAATGATTCAACTAATGTGTTTACTCCTATTCTTTCAATTTTGACAAGTATAGGATTAGATCATACTGATATTTTAGGAAGTACGTATTTAGATATCGCAAAAGATAAAGGTGCTATCATAAAACCTAATGTACCCGTCATCTATGCAGTCAAAAATGAGGAAGCTTTAAAATACATTAGAGATTTAGCGGAAAATCAGAATGCAAAGCCAATTGAACTAGATAGAGAAATCATTATTGTATCTGAAGATGATGAATTTACTTATAGATATAAAGATTATGAGTTAGAAACAATCATCTTAGATATGATAGGTGATCATCAAAAAGAAAATGCTTCATTAGCTATTACAGCTTTAATAGAGTTGAACGAAGAAAATATTATTGAATTAGATTTTAATAAAATGATTGATGCTATTGAAAGTGTTTGTTGGACAGGACGTATTGAGCAAGTTAAAGAAAAACCTCTTATTATTATTGACGGAGCACATAATAATGAAAGTGTTGAAGCATTAGTTTCAACAATCAAAAATTATTATGATTTTGAGAAAATGGATGTTTTATTTTCAGCCATTAAAGGTAAACCTGTAAACGAAATGTTAAGTAAATTACAAAATTTAGCTGGTACATTTTATTTTACTGAATTTGATTTTCATAAAGCCTTATCTAAACAAGAATTACTTGAGAGTATAGATGCTGATAACATCGAATATATTGATGATTATGTAGATTTTATAAATCATTATGATGGTGAGGGCTTATTGATTACAGGCAGTTTATATTTTATAAGTGAAGTAAAATCGAAAGTTGAATTTAATTCATAATATATAGTATGTTAAATATCTAAATATAGCTATGAAGAAAGTTACAAATTAAACTTCTTCATAGCTTTTTTATTAGTTATATAATTGATAGATTAAGAGTGGACTGATTATTTTTAATAAAGGTTTTATTCATTTTATTGAATTTAAAATGCTTTAAAGAAGATATATTTATTTATTGAAATGAATTTAATCTAATCCTCGTTATTCCATTTACTTAGACCATATTTTAGTTATAATGAATGATATGAGGTGATCAGTATAATAGTATTATTAGCATTTACGTGTAGTGTAATATTTAGTTTTTTATATCAATTTTCAAGTATAGAGAAAGTGAATCTTCAATATTTCAAGCGACGATCACAATGTGATTATTGTCATACATCATTAAAGTGGTTTGATACTATACCATTATTAAGTTTCATATTCTTAAAAGGACGCTCGAGATGCTGTTCAAATCCTTTAAAACGCTCCTATATTATAGGTGAAATATTATCGTTTCTTATTGTCCCATATTTAATATTTATCGATATACATATAAATTATTCTCTCTTTATATTAACTTGTTTAATGTTGATAACGATGTCTCTAACCGATATTCAAACATTAACAATCAACAGTAACTTAATCCTCGTTTTTTTCTTTGTCGGTATCTATATTTCTTCATTACATTTGATTTCATTTATATTTATTTTCTTTCTATTACATACATTTTTTCTGTTAAATTCTAAAAGTATAGGGTACGGTGATATTTTATTACTTAGTATACTTTCTATATTTTATACTTATGAATTTATACTTCATCTAATATTATTAACTTGTGCAATTGGTCTTATGTTTTATATCATCTTGTTTCGTTTTAAGATACGTAAAATCCCACTTATTCCTTTTATTTCAATCTCATATATTTTATTAATTAATTTTTCCAACAATATTATGTAACTAATAAAGAAAAGGTGATGTTTTTGAAAATTAAAGATATGGCCAAAAGTGAGCTTCCTAAAGAGAGACTCATTCAATATGGTGAAAAAAGTTTGTCTAACAGTGAATTATTAGCAATTTTAATTAACACTGGACGACAAGGGGTTTCAAGTATTGATATTGCAAATGAAATGATTAATAAAGTAAATAATTTAAAAGAATTAAAATTACTTTCAATACATGATTTGTTAAAAATAAAAGGTATAGGATTGCATAAAGCAGTGACACTAAAAGCCGCTTTCGAATTGGGAGAAAGAATAAATAAACGTAATTCAATTGAAAAAGTAAAGATTAAATCTCCTAAAGATGTCGCAGATATGATGATGTCTAAAATGAAAGATTTAACTCAAGAGCATTTAGTTGCTTTATTTTTAAATACTAAAAATATAGTGATAAAAGAAGAAACTATATTTATAGGAACATTAAACTCTTCAGTGATACACCCAAGAGAAGTCTTTAATGCTGCCATTAGAGCTTCATGTAATGCAGTAATTGTGATTCATAATCATCCATCTGGAGATGTGACGCCTTCAAAAGAAGATATTGCTACTACCATTAGACTTAAAGAATGTGGACAAATTCTTGGCATTGAATTACTTGACCACATTATTATCGGTGATCAAAAATTTACTAGTTTAGTAGAGGAGGGGTATTTCGTATAAAAGATTAAAAATTATTTATAGTCTCATTGTTAAAATTTTAGTATAATAAGCCTTAATTATATATTTAGAGGTGTATGATGACTTTAATTTTAATCATAGGGGTGTTAATACCTATTATTTACATAATGAGATTGAATATTAAACAAAAAACAATTCGTTTAAAAGAAACGCTTAATACCGTGTTATTATCGATTGTTGGTATTACAATTTTTTCTTTTATTGGAGTATTCGTCAACCATACGCATACTCAATTATATATTTTACTCATTAGTGATATAGTAACTGGAACGATATTTGGATTACTATTAGCAACAATATATAAAATTTATGAATACTTGTCTCAAAGCAATCGTAAATAAAGCTAGTTAACTTTTCATACAATACAATCATAAACGAATTAATAAAGGGTAGATTGTATTAATTACATTGAAAAGTAACTAGCTTTTTCATTATCTTATATAAGCTGAAAGCACATTAAAATTTTCTAAAATCCAAAGAACACCTTGATAGGCTAAATACAGTCCGAGAATAATAAAAGCAGCAGAGATTAAAAATCTTAAAAGTGCAAATCCTACTTTAAAAAGTATAACTGCAAGCAAGATAAGTAAAATAATTGTAAGAATGTTCATTTCTCACACTCCTCTAAATTTATTTTACGAGTGATATTAATTATTATAATATATTTTAAGAAAATGTTAATCAGTCTTAAGAATTTACTTAATTTACTTCTTTAGACCGATGGATAAAATCTATTTTATATTTATAATAATTTAGATTTAAAATTGGAGGGATTTTATTGCGAATGGTTTTTAGTATTTTTAAAAATATAGTAGCAGTTATTGCAATCCTTAGTATTGTTTATTTTGCATTAAAATATGCCCCGTTTTTAAGAGAACAGGACTGGAATCCTATGAATCAACCTCCCAATAACCAATTCGAGCTCTTGCCAAGTAATCAAGCATCAACACCAGTGCCTACTAATGGAAAAAGTTATACTATAGAAGAAAATCATTTACTTCAGAATATTCCTGCTAGTCAAACAAAAAATGTGTTTAAATTTATAGATAAAAAAGAATTTATGGAAGTTTCAGGTATAGTTAGAATGGGATATAATGATAATTACATTGTAGGGCAAAGAGATAATGAATTTATCATCTATAAATTCGGAAGTGATACGATTAAAGTCTTTAGTACGGAAATTGAAATGGAACAGGAATTAAATCGCCTAGGACAATCAATCACTTTAAAACCTCAGAATGAGTATTAAAAAATATAATTTGAAAAAAATAAATAAATGCGTTAATGTCTAAAATAGATACAATAATCTTTTGAAGGTTGGTGTAATGTATGTCTGAACAATCTAAAGAAAAACAGGCAAATGAACAAGCAAAAGCACAAAATTTATTTTCTAAATGGAGAAAAGACGAAACGCTCTATGAAGAAGATAAAAAAGATAAGCCGAATAAAGAATCGTAAAATTAAATAAGATGACATTTGATAGGAGCAAGTACTAGAATTCAATGAAGATTCTAACTTGTTCCTTTTTTTCTTTGAAGATAATATTTAATATTATTCTTTATTTCAATCCTAGAGTAATATAAAATAGAATATAATAATTTAAAATAAATAGTAGAGGTGTTATGAGTGTTAAATTTTTTTAAAAATAACAAGTTAATTGTTGTTTTTTGTGCAATAATTATTTTTATTGCATTGATTGGTTTGTCCATTCGTTCACAAACTCAATCACCTCCTGAGCAATATGTGGGGGACTCAGTGTCATTTGGTCAGAGAGTAATTAGTTACCCTGTCAATTTTGTGACTGGAGCTATAGGTAACTTCTTTCAATCTAACAAATCAAATCATAATGAAGTTAATCAATTAAAAGCAAAAAACGAAGCATTAGAAGCGGAAAATAAAAACTTAAAAAAAGAACTTGATATGACTGATGCTTCAAAATACGATGCAATTTCAGGTGCCATCATAGCACGTAATCCAGATCAATGGATGAATACTGTGATTATTGATAAAGGTAAAAAAGCTGGTGTAAGCAATAATATGGCAGTGTTTACTAGTGATGGTTTAATTGGAAGAGTAACTAGAGTGAATCAATTTTCTTCTCAAGTTGATTTACTTTCAACGAATACAAGAGCTGGAAAACTATCAGTCAATATTCAACATCATTCTAAAAATGTTTTTGGATTAATTGATCACTATGATAATAAAACTCAGGAATTAATTATTAGTAATATCAATAATAAGGATAAAATTTCAAAAGGTGACAAAGTAGTAACAAGTGGATTAGCCGATCAATTGCCAAGTGATTTATACATAGGAGAAGTGACGAAGGTAGAAAATGATGAATATGGTTTAGCAAAAGAAGTGAGGGTGAAAACTGGAGCAAATTTATCAGATATTCAACATGTATACATAGCGAAAAAAAGTAATAACACGGATTTCAATGAAAGAGAGACTCGATAATGAAAGCGTTCGTTTATATAATGATCGGTATCATCGTTTTTTATCTTGATACACTTATTGGTTTGGTTATTCCTTTTCATATAGGCAACCTAACATTTATCTTAGTTCCTCATTTAACTCTAATGTATTTATTACTTTTATCAATTTATAGACCATTTATGGTCACATTATTACTAAGCATTTTTTTAGGTATGATAACTGATATCTACTTTGGCAGTGTATATGGTTTATATTTGTTTGGTTATATATTCTTAATAACAATATTTAATAAGTTCTTGAAGATTTTTTACCGAGACTATATTATGGTATATTGGTTCAGTATCATTGGTGTAATGATTCTTGAAATATTTGTAGCAATTATATATTCTGTTATTAGCTATGTAGAATTTGATTTACTAAACTTTATATTACTACGTATTATCCCAACACTTATATTAAATATTATTTTATTAATTATTTTGATGCCTATATTCTTTAAATTCTTTAAAAAGCCAATATAATAGATTGACATTGAATATAAGTAATGGTAAGATGCAATAGTTGAGTAGTTTTATAGCTACATACAACCGCTCAAATACAGGTTTAAGCGTTAAAATGTTATATTTTATCACCTGTATATGGCGTGACTTATAATTATAGGAGGTGCAAGGTATGTTTGCTATTATCGAAACAGGCGGTAAACAAATTAAAGTAGAAGAAGGTCAAGAGATCTTCGTTGAAAAATTAGATGTTAATGAAGGTGATTCATTCACATTTGATAAAGTATTATTTGTAGGTGGAGATTCAGTTAAAGTTGGTGCTCCAACTGTTGAAGGAGCTACAGTAACTGCTACTGTGAACAAACAAGGTCGCGGTAAAAAAATTACTGTTTTCACTTACAAACGTCGTAAAGATTCAAAACGTAAAAAAGGTCATCGTCAGCCTTATACTAAATTAACAATTGATAAAATCAACGCTTAATTATGATTACTGTTGATATTTCAATTAATGATGAAGGTAAAGTAACAGACGTCATCATGGATGGCCATGCTAATCATGGTGATTATGGCTATGATATTGTTTGTGCAGGGGCTTCAGCTGTTCTTTTTGGAAGTGTGAATGCTATTTTAAGTTTAACTTCTGAAAATCCGGATATTGATTATGATGATGACGGTGGTCATTTTCACATTAGATCAGTAGACACTAACAATGAGCAAGCACAATTAATTCTTCAAGCAATGCTTGTGTCTTTACAAACGATTGAAGATGAATATAATGAAAATATAAGATTAAATTATAAGTGAGGTGTATCCCGATGTTAAAATTAAACTTACAATTCTTCGCATCTAAAAAAGGGGTAAGTTCTACAAAAAACGGTCGTGACTCAGAATCAAAACGTTTAGGTGCTAAACGTGCAGACGGTCAATTCGTAACAGGTGGCTCAATTTTATATCGTCAACGCGGTACTAAAATTTATGCTGGTGAAAATGTAGGTCGTGGTGGCGATGATACATTATTCGCTAAAATCGACGGCGTTGTTCGTTTCGAACGTAAAGGTCGCGACAAAAAACAAGTTTCTGTATATGCAGTAGCTGAATAATTTTTGTCTAATTAACACCAGAAGTGAAGACTTCTGGTGTTTTATTTTTGTTTAAAAATGATTATAATAGAATCTAACGTTTTAGAGTTAATGATATAATATTAGCGATGAATTAATAAAATATATAAAAAGAGGTGAGATATATGTTTGTCGATCAAGTAAAAATATCTCTAAAAGCAGGCGATGGAGGTAATGGTATTACTGCTTATCGTAGGGAAAAATATGTACCATTTGGTGGCCCTGCTGGTGGCGATGGAGGTAAAGGTGCTTCAGTCATTTTTGAAGTTGATGAAGGTTTAAGAACACTTTTAGACTTTAGATTTCAACGTCATTTTAAGGCTAAAAAAGGTGAAAATGGTCAAAGTAGTAATATGCATGGTAAAAATGCGGAAGACTTAGTTTTAAAAGTGCCTCCTGGTACCATTATTAAAAGTGTAGAAACTGAAGAAGTTTTAGCAGATTTAGTTGAAGAAGGTCAACGTGCAGTTATTGCTCGTGGAGGTCGTGGAGGTCGTGGAAATTCACGTTTTGCAACCCCTCGAAATCCAGCTCCAGACTTTAGTGAAAATGGAGAACCTGGAGAAGAACTAGATGTTACCTTAGAATTAAAGCTACTTGCTGATGTGGGACTCGTTGGATTCCCAAGTGTAGGGAAATCAACATTGTTATCTATTGTATCTAAGGCAAAACCTAAAATTGGAGCTTATCATTTTACAACAATTAAACCAAATTTAGGTGTGGTTTCAACACCTGATCATAGAAGTTTTGTGATGGCGGATTTACCAGGTTTAATTGAAGGAGCTTCAGAAGGAGTCGGTTTAGGTCATCAATTTTTACGTCATGTTGAAAGAACAAAAGTTATTGTTCATATGATAGATATGAGTGGTTCTGAAGGAAGAAATCCACTTGAAGATTATCAAATCATCAATAATGAACTGATAAATTATAAACAAAGATTAGAAGATAGACCTCAAATTATAGTGGCAAATAAAATGGATATACCGGAATCAAACGATAACCTAGAATTATTTAAAAAAGAAATTGATGAAGATGTAACTATTGTTCCAGTTTCTACAATTACAAGAGATAATATTGATCAATTACTATATACAATTGCTGATAAATTAGAAGAAGTAAAAGATATTGATTTTAGTGTAGAAGAAGACGAAGATGCAGGTGTTAATCGCGTATTATATAAACATACACCATCTCAAGATAAATTTACGATTACAAGAGATGATGATGGTGCCTATGTAGTAAGCGGTAATGCAATCGAACGCATGTTTAAAATGACAGACTTTAATAGTGATCCAGCAGTAAGACGTTTTGCACGTCAAATGCGCTCTATGGGTATTGATGATGCATTAAGAGAACGTGGATGTAGTAATGGTGATATTGTTAGAATACTTGGGGGAGAATTTGAATTCGTCGAATAGGAGGGCTTTTTAGTGGACAGCAAAGATTATAAAAAGTTTTATTTAATACGTGAAGACGTTTTACCAGAATCAGTGGTTAAAACGCTTAAAATTAAAGACGCTTTAAAAAATGATGCCACACTGTCCATTTATGAAGCAGTTAAGCAGTTTAATCTATCAAGAAGTGCTTTTTATAAATATAGAGATACTATTTTTCCTGTAGATGAAAAGATTTTTGAACACCGTGAATTCACCTTAATTCTCTATGTTAATGATATTGTAGGAATGCTTGCTCAAGTATTACAAACTATTTCAAAATTAGCGTTATCCGTTTTAACTATTCATCAAAGTGTTCCAATGGAAGAAAAAGCAACGATTACACTCTCTTTGAGTGCAAAAGATCAATCATTATCAATAGAAAAGGTCATGGGCACTTTGAGAAATATTCAACATGTTTATAAAGTTGAATTAATTAGTATGAGTATGTAAGGAAGGTATCTATGTACGCTTATATAAAAGGACATTTATCTCAATTGTTTCCAACACATATTGTTGTAGAAACGTCTAATGGTATCGGTTATGAAATTCAAACTCCAAATTCATATCGATTTCAAAAATATTTAAATCAAGAATGTAAAGTCTTTACTTCACTGATTGTAAGAGAAGACGCACAATTATTATATGGTTTTATTAGCGAAGAAGAAAAAGAGATGTTCTTAAGCTTAATAAAAGTTACAGGTATAGGCCCTAAATCAGCTTTAGCTATTCTAGCAACAAGTACACCTAACGAAGTTAAACGTGCAATTGAAAATGAAAATGATACTTATCTAACTAAATTTCCTGGTATAGGTAAAAAGACTGCACGACAAATTGTATTAGATTTAAAAGGTAAAGTTAAGATTACAGAAGAGACTAGTGAGACCTTATTACAGGTTGAGGGACAAGTTGAAGAAAATGACAATATAATTAAGGAAGCGTTATTAGCGCTTGCAGCTTTAGGATACTCTAAGAGAGAGCTTTCTAAAGTTGAGAAAGTGCTTAATAAAACATCCATCCACTCTGTTGATGAAGCAGTTAAGATTGGTTTAAAAACGCTTATATCTTAATATTATGAACGATAACTGGGGGGATAAATATGGATGATAGAATGGTAGATCAATCATTACACAATGAAGAATCTTCTTTTGAATTCTCACTCAGACCAACTAAATTAAAACAATATATTGGGCAATCATCAATAAAGAATAATTTAGAAGTTTTTATAAAAGCGGCTAAACTAAGGGATGAGCCATTAGATCATGTATTACTTTTTGGTCCTCCAGGATTAGGTAAAACAACACTTTCAAATATTATTGCTAATGAAATGGAAGTCAATATAAGAACTGTATCTGGTCCATCATTAGAGCGACCCGGAGATTTAGCGGCAATTTTATCAGGTTTACAGCCTGGAGATGTTTTATTTATTGATGAAATCCATCGCTTAAGTAGTGTAGTAGAAGAAGTTTTATACTCTGCTATGGAAGATTTTTTCTTAGATATTATTATCGGTAAAGGTGATGAAGCACGTAGTATACGTATTGATTTACCACCTTTTACTCTAGTAGGCGCGACAACACGTGCTGGAAGTCTAACAGGCCCTTTAAGAGATCGATTTGGTGTTCATTTAAGATTAGAGTACTATTCGGAATCAGATTTAAAAGAAATCATTATTCGAACTGCTGAAGTATTAGGTACAAAAATTGATGATGAAAGTGCAGTTGAGCTTGCTAAGCGTTCAAGAGGAACACCTCGTGTTGCAAATCGACTACTAAAAAGAGTAAGAGATTTTCAACAAGTAAATGAAGATGAACAAATTTATATCGAAACAACAAAGCAAGCTCTAAACTTATTACAAGTGGATGATGAAGGCTTAGATTACATTGATCATAAAATGATGAATTGTATTATTAATCAATATAATGGAGGTCCTGTGGGACTGGATACGATAGCAGTGTCAATTGGAGAAGAACGTATTACAATCGAAGATGTCTATGAACCCTTTTTAATACAAAAAGGATTTATAGAACGAACACCAAGAGGTAGAAAAGCGACACCATTTGCCTATGAACATTTCAAAAAAATTAAAGAATGAGGGAATAATATGAACGTTGAGGAGTTTGATTATCATTTACCTGAATCATTGATTGCTCAGACACCTTTAAAAAATAGAGATCAAAGTAGATTACTTGTGCTAGGTAGAAAGACCGGAAATATTGCACATAAACACTTTACAGATATTATGGATTATTTTGAACCTGGAGATACATTAGTATTAAATGATACACGTGTTATGCCAGCACGTTTATTCGGTTTAAAAGAAGAAACAGGTGCAAAGGTAGAAATGTTAATGCTTACTAGAATAGAGGACAATGACTGGGAAGTATTATTAAAACCAGCAAAACGTATTAAAGTAGGTAATACTTTATCATTTGGTAACGGCAAAATCATTGCTGAATGTATAAAAGAATTAGAACAAGGTGGGCGCATTATGCGTTTACATTATGAAGGTATTTTAGAAGAACGCTTAGATGAGTTAGGTGAAATGCCTTTACCACCTTATATTAAAGAACGTTTAGATGATCCGGATAGATATCAAACTGTGTATGCTAAAGAAAATGGTTCCGCTGCAGCGCCTACTGCAGGGTTACATTTTACAGATGAGCTTTTACAGAAAATAAAAGACAAAGGTGTCAATATTGCATTTATTACACTACATGT
This sequence comes from Staphylococcus sp. HMSC072H03, assembly GCF_001809305.1. Lineage (NCBI taxonomy): Bacteria > Bacillati > Bacillota > Bacilli > Caryophanales > Staphylococcaceae > Staphylococcus > Staphylococcus sp. HMSC072H03. The sequence continues at coordinate 540,606 of NZ_KV796881.1, read as the reverse complement.
TGGCCTAGGTACCTTTAGACCAGTAAGTGTGGAGGATATTGATGATCATGAAATGCATAGTGAGTACTATCAAATGACTAAAGAAACGGCAGATATGCTGAATAAAACTAAAGAAAATGGGCATAGAATTATTTCTGTAGGTACGACGTCTACTAGAACGTTAGAAACAATTCGTCGTGATCATGAACAATTTGTCGCTACAAGTGGTTGGACAGATATATTTATTTATCCAGGGTTTGAATATAAAGCAATTGATGGGTTAATTACTAATTTTCATTTACCCAAATCAACATTAGTGATGTTAGTCTCTGCTTTTAGTAGTCGTGAATACATTTTGAATGCTTATAAAGAAGCGGTAAAACTTAAATATAGATTCTTTAGTTTTGGAGATGCAATGTTAATAATTTAATGAATGAGAGGTACAGATTATGCCAGCAGTAACTTATGAGCACATTAAAACATGTAAGCAATCAGGTGCACGTTTAGGGATTGTTCATACACCCCATGGCTCATTTGAAACACCCATGTTTATGCCAGTAGGTACGAAAGCAACAGTTAAAACAATGAGTCCAGAAGAGTTAAGACAAATTGAAGCTAGAATTATATTAGGAAATACGTATCATTTGTGGTTACAACCTGGAAATGATATTATCAAACAAGCTGGGGGCTTACATAAGTTCATGAATTGGGATGGCCCTATTCTTACAGATTCTGGTGGTTTCCAAGTGTTTAGTTTGAGTAATCTTAGAAAAATATCAGAAGAGGGTGTCGAATTTAGACATCATACAAATGGCTCTAAGTTGTTTTTAAGTCCAGAAAAATCAATGCAAATTCAAAATGACTTAGGTTCAGATATTATGATGGCATTTGATGAGTGTCCGCCTATGCCTGCCGAATATAAATACGTAAAAGATTCAATTGAACGTACAACAAGATGGGCTAAACGATGTCTTGAAGCACATCAACGTCCAGAGGACCAAGCATTATTTGGTATTATACAAGGTGGAGAGTACAAAGACTTAAGAGAACAAAGTGCTAAAGAACTTGTATCATTGGATTTTCCTGGATATGCTATTGGTGGTTTATCTGTAGGTGAACCAAAACCAGTGATGTACGATATGGTTGAACATACGGTTCAATTTATGCCAGAAGACAAACCAAGATACTTAATGGGAGTAGGATCACCTGATGCATTAATAGAATGTAGCATTCGCGGTATGGATATGTTTGATTGTGTGTTGCCAACACGCATAGCTAGAAATGGAACATGCATGACATCTCAAGGACGATTGGTTATAAAAAATGCTAAATATGCAGATGATTTTAGTCCTATAGATGCGAATTGTGATTGCTATACTTGTAAGAATTATACACGTGCATATATTAGACATCTAATTAAAGCAGAGGAAACGTTTGGTATCCGTCTTACTACTATTCATAATTTACATTTTCTGCTAAAATTAATGGAAGATATTAGACAGGCCATTCGAGAAGATCGTTTATTAGATTTTAAAGAAGAATTTTTCGAACAATATGGGCTAAATGTAGAGAACCCTAAAAACTTTTAATAAGGAGAACAATATAATGAATGTTTCAGCATTAATCTTGCCTATAATTTTAATTATAGTATTTTATTTCTTTTTAATTAGACCGCAACAAAAACGTGCGAAAGAACATCGTGAAATGATTAGTCGTATCGAAGCAGGTCAAAAAATTACAACTATTGGTGGAATCAAAGGAACTGTTAAAGCTGTGGATGAAACAGCAGTTGTAATCACAGTAAATGGTCATGGTACTGAAATGACATTTGAAAAACCTGCGATTAAACAAGTTGACCCATCATAAATTATAATAACAAGACATTCCAGACAACAAATTGTCGTGGAATGTTTTTTTATTAACTAGCTATCGTGATTACACTAATAAAAAGGTTATGTTAAGATAGATAAGTCTTGTCACATAGATGTAATCTTTAATTCACTTGCACATGGTTTATTAAAAGATTATTCTAATTACATAATTAAATAATGAGGTGTTCATGTGAAAAAAACAAGTAGAATAATTGCATTCATACTCATTGTAGCGCTACTATTTGTAGGTATGGGCTTTACATATAAGAATGTAGTTAAGAATGTAAATCTAGGTTTGGATTTACAAGGTGGTTTTGAAGTATTATATCAAGTTAAACCACTTGGCGGTGATGGTAAAATCGATGATAAGGCTTTACAATCTACTGCTCAAACTTTAGAAAATCGTGTTAATGTATTAGGCGTATCTGAGCCTCATATTCAAGTTGAAGACCCTGATAGAATTAGGGTACAGCTCGCAGGGGTAAAAAATCCTGATGAAGCTCGGAAAATTTTGTCTTCACAAGCAAATCTGACTATACGTGATGCTAATGATCATGTTAAATTAACAGGTAAAGATATTGTACAAGGTTCTGCAAAACAAGAATTTAAACAAGGTACAAACGAACCTGCAGTCACTTTTAAATTAAAAGATCGCGCGAAATTTAAAAAAGTTACAGAAGAAATTTCTAAAAAACAAGAAAACATGATGGTAGTGTGGTTAGATTATAAAAAAGGTGATAGCTATCATAAAGAGTTGGATAAACCTGAAGATAAACGGAAATACGTTTCAGCCGCTTCGGTGGATCAACCTATTAATTCAGACAGTGTAGAAATTTCAGGTGGCTTCCAGGGTCAACAAGGCGTAGAACGTGCTAAGCAAATTGCAGAATTGTTAAATGCAGGTTCATTACCAGTTGATTTAAAAGAAGTTTATTCTAATTCTGTAGGTGCACAATTTGGTCAAGATGCATTAGATAAAACAATCTTTGCATCAATGATTGGTGTTGCAATTATCTATTTATTTATGGTAGGTTTTTACAGATTACCAGGTATTGTGGCAGTGATTGCTTTAACAGTATATGTTTATTTAACATTGGTAGCATTTAACTTTATTTCAGGTGTACTTACATTACCAGGTTTAGCTGCCTTAGTATTAGGTGTAGGTATGGCTGTAGATGCAAATATCATCATGTATGAACGGATTAAAGATGAACTTAGAGTAGGACGAACGCTTAAACAGGCTTATTCTAAAGCAAATAAAAGTTCTTTCTTAACGATTTTTGATTCAAACTTAACAACTGTTATAGCAGCAGCAGTGTTATTCTTCTTTGGTCAAAGTTCAGTTAAAGGATTTGCTACGATGTTATTATTAGGTATTTTAATGATATTCATCACAGCTGTCTTTTTATCAAGAGGACTATTATCACTTTTAGTTTCTTCTAATTACTTTAAGAAGAAATATTGGATGTTTGGTGTAAATAAAAATAATCGCCATGATATCAATGAAGGTGTAGATGTTCATGACTTAAAAACAGCTTTTGAAAAATGGAATTTTGTTAAATTAGCAAAACCATTAATTGGAGTAAGTATTTTAATTTTAGTAATTGGTATAATTATTCTAAGTATATTTAAACTTAACTTAGGTATTGATTTCTCAGCTGGTACAAGAGTAGATCTTGATTCTGATACGAAGTTATCTCAAACTAAAGTTGAACGTACGATTAAAGATGTTGGTTTGACACCTGATCAAATTCAAATTAATGGTAATGACAATAAACAAGCAACAGTTCAATTTAAAAATGATTTATCTAAAGATGAAACTTTGAAACTTAATAAAGTCATTAATGATCAATATGGTCATAAACCGACAGTGAACACAGTCTCTCCAATGATTGGTCAAGAGTTAGCTAAAAATGCAATGAAAGCATTAATTTATGCAGCTATTGGGATTATTATCTATGTTTCATTAAGATTCGAATGGAGAATGGGGCTTTCTGCTGTCTTAGCATTACTTCATGATGTATTTATTATCGTTGCTTTATTCAGTTTATTAAGACTTGAAGTAGATATTACGTTTATCGCTGCAATCTTAACGATTGTAGGTTATTCAATAAATGATACAATTGTTACTTTCGACCGTGTAAGAGAAAATCTTCATAAAATTAAAGTCATAACAGAACCTCATCAAATCGATGATATTGTTAACCGATCTATTAGACAAACGATGACTCGTTCTGTTAATACAGTTCTTACAGTCGTTGTAGTAGTTATCGCCATACTGATCTTTGGTGCATCAAGTCTGTTTAACTTCTCATTAGCATTACTTATTGGATTATTATCTGGTGTATTCTCTTCTATCTTTATTGCAGTTCCACTATGGGGCATCATGAAGAAACATCAGTTGAAAAAATCTGAGAACGGTAAGCTTGTAGTTTATAAAGAGAAAAAATCAAATGATGAAAAAATCTTAGTATAATTAAATACATGATATAAAATTAGTGGAAGAAACAAAAGAATTCTAATTGAATTCAGTGTTTCTTCCTCTTTTTATTTATTCTTTTTTTAGGTATAATTGCTTGTGGAAAAAGGAAGGATAACTTTATGATTCAATCTAAATATAAATGGCTTTATGAAGCACCTAAACAAGATATATCGTCTGAGATTATTAAGGAATTTAATTTATCTCCTATTGTAAGAAAGATTTTAGAAAGTAAATCGATTACACAGTATGATGAGATAAATACATTAATTAATGGTACAAATAAAAAGCATGATTCATGGCTAATGAGTGATATGCGAAAAGCTGTTGATCGAATTAATTTAGCGATTGATAAACATGAAAGAATATTAGTATATGGAGACTATGATGCTGATGGCGTAACATCTACAACGATATTAGTTCAAACACTGCAAAAATTGGGCGCTGAAGTCGGTTGGTATATTCCTAATCGATTTAGCGAAGGTTATGGCCCAAATAAATACGCCTTTCAAAATGCTTACGATGAAGGCGTATCACTTATTATTACAGTTGATAATGGAATACAAGGTCATGAAGAAATTGAAATGGTACAAGCATTGGGAGTCGATGTAATTGTTACAGACCATCATGAAATAGGCCGTACATTACCAAAAGCATATGCCATTATTCATCCTATGCATCCAGAATTTGAATATCCATTTAAATATTTATGTGGAGCTGGTGTCGCATACAAATTATCGCAATGTTTAATAGATCATCCTCCAGAATATTTCATAGCGCTTGCAACTATTGGGACGATTGCAGATTTAGTGTCACTGACTGATGAAAACAGAACGATTGTTCAAGAAGGTCTTAAATATTTAAATCAATCCTGTCCATTTCAAATTCAATCATTATTAAATCAAGCAGGATTTAATGATGAAATAGATGAAGAAACAATTGGTTTCATTATTGGACCTCGTTTAAATGCGGTAGGTAGATTAGAAGATGCGTCATTAGCAGCGGAATTACTGATGGCAGAAGATTCTGAAGAGGCGAATTTTTTAGCTGAACAAGTAGAGGCATTTAACATTGAACGTAAAGATATTGTAGCTCAAATAACAGAAGAAGCCCTATTGATGGCTAATGAAAAAGTTGAAAATGGCGACAAATTTTTACTTTTAGCTAAAGAAGGATGGCATGAGGGAGTATTAGGTATTGTGGCTTCAAAAATTGTAGAAACTTATGCTTTACCCACTCTTATTTTAAATATAGATTTAGAACAACATCATGCAAAAGGTTCAGCTAGAAGTATTGAACAAGTGTCCATGTTCGAAATTTTAAGTGCACATCAAGATTTGATATCTAAATTTGGTGGTCATCATATGGCAGCTGGAATGACGATGGAGATTGATAATATTGATGCATTATCAAAAGGACTAAATGAGTGGATGGTTCAGCTTTCTAAACATACTTCTTTAGAACCAACAAAACATATTACGACTAAACTTTCAGAAGATGACATTACTGTATCAAATATTCATGATATTAAAATACTGAAACCGTTTGGTACTGATTTTGACAAACCTTTATTTGAATTGGATGATACAGAAGTTAATGATGTTAAAGCGATTGGAAAAGATAAAAATCATTTAAAATTAGTAACTGGTCAAGCTAAGTTACAACATTTATTTTGGAAAAATGGTGGTTTAATTACACAAATAGAATTAGGCCAACCTGTCAATATCATAGGACATTTACAAATAAATGAGTGGAATAACAATCAGACACCTCAAATGATTATACAAGATTTAGCGACTCAAAATGAGCAAATATTAGATTATAGAAGTAAACGTAAACAACTTAATATTGATACGTCATCTAATAATGTTGCTTTTGTCATTCATTCTAAAAAAGAGAAGTTAGGTGAGAATTATTTCCACTACGGTGAAACAATTGATTCATCATATAATACGATTGTGTTTCGTGATTTACCAACTGATTTAGATAGTGTTACACAATCTCTAAAACATTTAGAATACTCACAACTCTATTTAGTATTACACCATCAACATTCAATTTATTTTGAGGGGTTACCGAGTGCTCATCTATTTAAACAAAGTTATAGGGCACTATTTACTAAGAAAGAAATGAACTTAGAAAAAGAAGGGTTACAATTATGTCAATACTTAAATATTAAGCCAAATACTTTAAAGTTTATTTTAAAAGTATTTCTTGACCTAAGTTTTATTTACGAAGAAAATGGTATAATTAAAATAAATGATAATCCAAGTAAACAATCTATTGAGTCGAGTCAAGTTTATAAATCGAGACAGTCAAGAATTGAAGTTGAAAAATTAATGCTTTATGATGACTTTTCACATCTTAAGAATTGGATTAAAGCTCAAAAAGCGTAACGCATAGGAGGAAATTTTTAAATGGATTTAAAGCAATACGTATCTGAAGTACAAGACTGGCCTAAACCAGGTGTTAGTTTCAAAGATATTACAACTATTATGGACAATGGTGAAGCATACGGTTATGCAACTGATCAAATTGTAAAGTATGCAAAAGATCGTAACGTTGATATTGTTGTAGGCCCTGAAGCAAGAGGATTTATTATTGGCTGTCCAGTTGCGTACTCAATGGGAATTGGATTTGCACCTGTAAGAAAAGAAGGAAAATTACCACGTGAAGTTATTCGCTATGAATACGACTTGGAATATGGGACAAATGTTTTAACGATGCATAAAGATGCAATTAAACCAGGACAACGTGTTTTAATCACTGATGATTTATTAGCGACAGGTGGAACAATCGAAGCGGCTATTAAATTAGTAGAAGAATTAGGTGGTATTGTTGTTGGAATAGCTTTTATTATTGAATTAAAATATTTAAATGGTATGGAAAAAATTAAAGACTATGATGTCATGAGTTTAATTTCTTACGATGAATAGTCATTAATTTAGTAACTAGATTAATATATATTAAAGCGAGTGTAGGAATTCAGATTGAATACTATCTCGCTTTTTTTATTATCGTTGCATCATCATTAATCTAATCACATTTATTTATTTAAAAACTTGTAGTATTATATAACTATTATTTAAACCAAAGTTAATCTTTTAGAGATTTTAATACTTTTGTTAAAATTACATTAATACTCACGCATCTTTAATTAATAGGAGTGGTACTCGGATTAATTAAGTAATGAAAAGAAATTTCTTGATTTTCAATGATTCGGTTATCGGTAGAGTATTTGAAATATTAAAAAGTCGGGGTGTCATATATTGAATAACGAGTATCCATATAGTGCTGATGAAGTACTAAATAAAGCTAAATCCTATTTATCAGCAGATGATTATCAATATGTTTTAAAAAGTTATCATATTGCTTATGAAGCACATCAAGGACAGTTTCGAAAAAATGGGCTACCTTATATCATGCATCCAATTCAAGTAGCAGGTATATTAACAGAAATGCGCTTAGATGGACCAACAATTGTAGCTGGCTTTTTACATGATGTGATAGAGGATACACCATATACATTTGAAGATGTAAAGAATATGTTTAATGAAGAAATTGCACGAATTGTAGATGGTGTAACTAAGTTAAAAAAAGTTAAATACCGTTCTAAAGAGGAACAACAAGCTGAAAATCATAGAAAGTTATTTATTGCGATAGCTAAGGATGTTCGTGTCATATTAGTTAAATTAGCTGACCGCTTACATAATATGAGAACGTTAAAAGCAATGGCTAGAGAAAAACAAATTCGTATTTCAAAAGAAACATTAGAAATCTATGCACCTTTAGCGCATCGTCTAGGTATTAATACCATTAAATGGGAATTGGAAGATATTGCATTACGTTATATTGATAGTGTACAGTATTTTAGAATTGTTAATTTAATGAAGAAAAAACGTAGTGAACGTGAAGCATATATTCAAAATGCTATGGATAAAATTCAAACTGAAATGAATAAAATGAATATCCAAGGTGAAATAAGCGGTCGCCCTAAACATATTTACAGTATTTATCGTAAGATGATAAAACAAAAAAAACAATTTGATCAAATATTTGATTTATTAGCTATACGAGTGATTGTGAATTCAATTAATGATTGTTATGCTATTTTAGGCTTGGTTCATACATTATGGAAACCGATGCCAGGTCGTTTTAAAGATTATATCGCTATGCCAAAGCAAAATATGTATCAATCATTACACACTACTGTTGTTGGACCTAATGGTGATCCTTTAGAGATTCAAATTCGAACATTTGAAATGCACGAAATTGCTGAGCATGGGGTGGCAGCGCATTGGGCATATAAAGAAGGTAAAACAATAAATTCTAAAACACAAGATTTCCAAAATAAACTTAACTGGTTAAAAGAACTTGCAGAAACTGACCATACATCTTCAGATGCACAAGAATTTATGGAATCACTTAAATATGATTTACAAAGTGATAAAGTATATGCGTTTACGCCTGCAAGTGATGTGATTGAATTACCTTATGGCGCAGTCCCTATTGATTTTGCTTATGCCATCCATAGCGAAGTGGGTAATAAAATGATTGGCGCAAAAGTCAATGGTAAAATTGTGCCTATTGATTATATGCTTAAGACAGGCGATATTATTGAAATTCGCACAAGTAAACATTCATATGGTCCAAGTAGAGATTGGTTGAAAATTGTTAAATCATCTGGAGCAAAAAGTAAGATAAAAAGTTTCTTTAAAAAGCAAGATCGTTCTTCTAATATAGAAAAAGGTAAATTTATGGTAGAAGCGGAAATTAAAGAACAAGGTTATCGAGTTGATGAGATTCTAACAGAAAAAAATATTGAAGTCGTTAACGAAAAATATCATTTTGCCAATGATGACGATTTATATGCTGCAGTAGGTTTTGGTGGTGTTACTGCTTTACAAGTAGTGAATAAATTAACGGAAAGACAGCGTATACAAGATAAACAAAAAGCATTAAATGAAGCACAAGAAGTCATTAAAACGTCACCAATTAAAGAAGATATCATTACTGATAGTGGGGTTTATGTCGAAGGATTAGAGAATGTTTTAATCAAATTATCTAAATGTTGTAATCCAATTCCTGGTGATGATATTGTTGGATATATCACTAAAGGACATGGTATTAAAGTTCATAGATCAGATTGCCCAAATATTAAAAATGAAAACGAGAGATTAATTAATGTCGAATGGGTTAAATCAAAAGATTCAACACAACGTTATCAAGTAGATTTAGAAGTCAATGCATATGATCGAAATGGGTTACTCAATGAAGTGATTCAAGCCGTAAATTCAACCGTAGGAAGTATTATTAAAATGAATGCACGATCTGATATTGACAAAAATGCAATCATTACAATTAGTGTTATGGTTAAAAATGTAAATGATGTATTTCGTGTAGTTGAAAAACTTAAACAATTGAGTGATATTTATACAGTTTCTAGAGTATGGAATTAAAAGAGGTGCTAAGATATGAAAATAGTTGTACAAAGAGTAAAACGAGCATCTGTCACTAATAAATTTATTCATAACCAAATTGAAAAAGGTTATTGTTTATTAGTAGGTGTTGGGAAAAATTCGACGGAATCTGATATAGAAGTATTAGCGAAGAAAATTGTTAATGCACGTTTGTTTGAAGATGATAACGGAAAATTAAATTTAAATATTCAACAAATTAATGGTGCGATTTTATCTATTTCTCAATTTACACTTTATGCAGAAGTTAAAAAAGGTAATAGACCAGGTTTCTCACAATCCATGCGACCTGAAGATGCCAAAATATTATACGATAAGTTTAACTCTGAACTTCAAAAGTATGATATTGATGTTCAAACTGGTGAATTTGGGACAGATATGGAAGTAGAAATTATTAATGATGGTCCCGTAACGATTATATATGAAAGTCAGGATGGCAAAGTAATATGAATAAATTAGATACATGGTTAACCAAACATGATCTAAAAAATATGTTGACGTTAGTAGTAGTGTTATTATTTATTCTTTTTATAATATTATTATTTTTGTTTATGAATCATAATGATCAAGATAGTAATAGACTAACAATAACAGAAGATGCTGAAATAAGAACAGGACCTAATGCAGGATATCCGGTGATATATAAAGTTGAAAAAGGAGATAGTTTTAAAAAATTAAAGACGTCAGGAAAATGGATTGAAGTCCAAAATGCTAAAGGAGATGAAAAAGGATGGGTTGCTGGTTGGCATACGAGTTTGAATATTAAAGCTGATGTCAGTAAACAGGAAAATCCTTTTAAGAATAAAACTGTGGTGCTTGATCCTGGTCATGGAGGGAGTGATCAGGGAGCCTCAAGTTCCACGGCTCTTAAATCTCTCGAAAAAAACTATACTTTGAAAACAGCACTTGAATTAAAACGTGCATTAGAAAAAGCAGGAGCGCATGTTAAATTGACGAGAACAGATGATAGTTATGTAAGCTTAGATAATAGAAAAGCGACAGGTGATGTATTTATAAGTATTCATAATGATTCATTAGATAGTCATAATGCTAATGGCGCTACTGTATATTGGTATCAAAATAGTCAAGAAACATTAGCAGAAGTATTAAATGCGAATATTCAAAAAAAGTCATTACTTTCTAATCGTGGTGTGCGTCAACAAAATTATCAAGTTTTAAGACAAACGAATAAACCAGCTGTGTTACTTGAATTGGGCTATATAAGTAATCCTACCGATGAAAAAATGATTAGAAATCAATTACATAGACAGGTTGTAGAAGAAGCGGTTGTAGATGGATTAAAACAATATTTTGCTTCATAATACTTGCAAACTTTTCCTAAAATCGGTATCATAATCAGTGAACTTTATAAATAATACCGTTTGTATTCTTGAAAAGACTAATGAAATAGTGAACAATCATATTGATTGTGAAGAGAAGTAATCCTAGGCTGAAAGATTATACTAGTACATTGGTATCTTTGAACACAAGAAAAGGTGCTTTGATAAAATAAAGCCGGTTTGCGTACGTTACACGTGATGAGTGGAGAATATTTTTATTCTCAATTAGGGTGGCAACACGGCATATCGTCCCTTATATAGCATGAAGCTATATAAGGGACTTTTTTATTAAAGAAATTTAATAGTTAACAACAATTTAGAAGGAGTGATTGTATGATTAAGATTCCTAGAGGAACGCAAGATATTTTACCTCAAGAGTCTGCAAAATGGCGATATATTGAAAATAAATTAGATGAATTAATGAAATTATACAATTATAAAGAAATACGTACACCAATATTTGAAAGTACTGACTTATTTGCAAGAGGTGTAGGAGATTCTACTGATGTCGTTCAAAAAGAGATGTATACGTTTAAAGACAAAGGCGATAGAAGTATCACTTTAAGACCTGAAGGAACTGCAGCAGTCGTGCGATCATATATTGAAAATAAAATGCAAGGTGAACCTAATCAACCTATTAAGCTTTACTATAACGGACCAATGTTTAGATACGAACGAAAACAAAAAGGACGTTATCGACAATTTAATCAATTTGGTGTAGAAGCAATAGGAGCAGAAAATCCAAGTATTGATGCAGAAGTATTAGCAATGGTAATGCATATATATGAATCATTTGGTTTAAAACATTTAAAGCTAGTGATTAATAGTATAGGAGATCAAGCATCTCGTAAAGAATATAACGAAGCATTAATTAAGCATTTTGAACCTGTCATTGATACATTTTGTAATGATTGTCAATCACGTTTGCATACAAATCCAATGAGAATCTTAGATTGTAAGGTTGATAGAGACAAAGAAGCAGTTAAACATGCTCCAAGAATTACAGATTACTTAAATGATGAATCAAAGGCATATTATGAAGCGGTTAAACATCATTTAGATCAACTAGGTATCAATTATGTTGAAGATCCTAATTTAGTGCGTGGACTTGATTATTATACTCATACAGCATTTGAACTCATGATGGATAATCCAAATTATGACGGTGCTATTACTACACTATGTGGTGGAGGTCGTTATAATGGACTTCTTGAGTTGTTAGATGGTCCTAAGCAAACAGGAATAGGTTTTGCCCTTAGTATTGAACGATTACTTCTTGCACTTGAAGAAGAAGACATAGAATTGAATGTGGATGAAGATTTCGATTTATTTGTCGTAACGATGGGTGAAAAAGCAGAACAATATAGCGTGAAACTTTTAAATGATTTAAGAAAACATGGCGTGAAAGCTGATAAAGATTACTTAAATCGAAAAATTAAGGGACAAATGAAACAAGCTGATCGTTTAAATGCTAAATATACGATTGTAATAGGTGACCAAGAGCTAGACAATAATAAAATTGATGTTAAAGAAATGTCTACTGGTGAAACAAAAACAATTCAATTAGATGAAGTAGTTAGTTTCTTTAATAAAGAAAAGGAGAATAAATAATGGGTAAAAGAACAACATATTGTGGTTTAGTAACTGAAGAATTATTAGGTCAGAAAGTAACACTAAAAGGTTGGGTTCATAACCGACGCGATTTAGGTGGCCTTATTTTTGTTGATTTACGTGATAGAGAGGGAATTGTACAAATTGTATTTAATCCAGATTTTTCAAAAGAAGCTCTATCTATTGCTGAAACTGTAAGATCAGAATATGTAGTCGAAGTTGAAGGTTCAGTAACTAAAAGAGACCCAGAAACAGTTAATCCAAAAATTAAAACGGGTCAAGTAGAAGTTCAAGTATCTAATATTCGTATAATTAATAAATCAGCGACGCCTCCATTTTCAATTAATGAAGAAAATCAAAGTGTTGATGAAAATATTCGTCTTAAATATCGCTATTTAGATTTAAGACGACCAGAATTAGCTCAAACATTTAAAATGAGACATCAAACGACTCGATCAATTCGTCAATACCTTGATAATAATGGTTTCTTTGATATTGAAACACCCGTATTAACAAAATCTACACCAGAAGGTGCGAGGGACTATTTAGTGCCATCTCGTGTACATGAAGGCGAATTTTACGCTTTACCACAATCACCACAGTTATTTAAACAATTATTGATGATTAGTGGTTTTGATAAATACTATCAAATTGTAAAATGTTTCCGTGATGAGGATTTACGTGCTGATCGTCAACCTGAATTCACACAAGTAGATATCGAAATGAGTTTTGTTGATCAAGAAGATATTATTCAAATGGGCGAGGAAATGCTTTCTAAAGTTGTAAAAGATGTAAAAGGTATTGATATTCAAACACCATTCCCTCGTATGACATATGATGAAGCAATGAAACGATATGGTTCTGATAAACCAGATACACGTTTTGGTATGGAATTGCAAGATGTGTCCCAATTAGGAAAAGAAATGGATTTCAAAGTGTTTAAAGATACTGTAGAACACGGCGGAGAAGTTAAAGCAATCGTTGCTGAAGGTGCTGCAGATAACTATACACGTAAAGATATGGATGGATTAACAGAATTTGTAAATATCTATGGTGCTAAGGGTCTAGCTTGGGTGAAAGTTGTAGATGAAGGCTTAAGTGGTCCGATAGCAAGATTCTTTGAAGAAGAGAATGTTAACACATTAAAAGAATTAACAGGTGCTAAACCTGGAGATTTAGTAATGTTTGTTGCAGATAAGCCAAATGTTGTTGCACAAAGTTTAGGTGCACTTCGAATTAAAATTGCAAAAGAATTAAAATTAATTGATGAATCAAAATTAAACTTCTTATGGGTAACAGATTGGCCTTTATTAGAATATGATGAAGATGCTAAACGTTATGTTGCTGCGCATCATCCGTTTACATCACCTAAAGAAGAAGATATTGCTAAACTAGATTCTGAACCTGAAAAAGTTCAAGCAAATGCTTATGACGTTGTATTAAATGGATACGAATTAGGCGGTGGATCAATCAGAATATCTGATGGAGAATTACAAGAAAAAATGTTTGAAGTTTTAGGATTTACTAAAGAACAAGCTAGAGAGCAATTTGGTTTCTTATTAGATGCCTTTAAATACGGCGCACCACCACATGGAGGCATCGCTTTAGGTCTAGATAGACTAGTTATGTTACTCACAAATAGAACTAATTTACGTGATACTATCGCTTTCCCTAAAACTGCTTCTGCAACTTGCTTATTAACGGATGCACCAAGTGAAGTATCAGATAAACAATTAGAAGAATTATCATTAAGAATTCGTCATTAATCTTCATTTTTAAAATAGAATAATTTAGTGCTAAATTGGGACGGGAATTGAGTTTCTGTTCCAATTTTTATATACACTAACTTAAATTTTAAATAACAATAATTATATTATGTAAACTTATATATTTAAAAATATTTTAAAAATAAACATCCTCATACAATATTTAAGGATTTATTTAATAAGCTCTTTATGATAAAATATGTCTATAAGATAGTCATCTGTGTTGTTCGTATGTTTGCTTTTTATTTGGGCCTAACACTTTTTGATCAGGGAGCCCAATAGGTTTTCTTGCAGCGCACACGCCTCATTTGGAGGACTTGCAAAACAAGAAACAGGGCACCCACCTGTATATAGCAGGCCGAATGATCAAGCTTTTTATAACTACGGCAACTACGGACTCTATCGGTACGTAAGGCTTTAGGCCTTACGTATTTTTTTTTGCTTTTTTCTGTTAATATAGTATTAATATTTGCTAAGTAAAGGAGTTAATTATGAAACATCAATTTTCTAGAAATGAATTAGCCTATGGACAAGAAGGACTAGATTTACTAAAAGACAAGACAGTAGCGGTCTTAGGGGTAGGTGGAGTTGGTTCATTTGCTGCTGAAGCTTTAGCAAGAACTAACATTGGTCACATTATTCTTATTGATAAAGATGACGTAGATATCACTAATGTAAACCGTCAAATTCATGCATTAACTACTACCATAGGTCAAAGTAAAGTAACATTAATGGAAGAACGAATTAAACTCATCAATCCAAATTGTAAAGTTACACCTCTTCACATGTTTTATACTGAAGAGACATATGAAGATATTTTTAATAATTACAATATTGATTATTTTATCGATGCAAGTGACACGATTATATACAAAGTTCATTTAATGAAAGAATGTTTAGATAGAGGAATCAAGTTGATTTCAAGTATGGGCGCTGCGAATAAAATAGATCCAACACGTTTCAAAATTGCTGATATTTCAAAAACATATATGGATCCAATGGCAAAAATTATTCGTAACAAGTTGAAAAAACTTGGAATAAAAAAAGGTGTTCCTGTTGTTTTTTCAGATGAGAGTCCAATAGTTATTCGTGAAGATGTTAAGAAAACTGTTGGAGATGCAAATGCAATAAATCGAAAAGGTCAAATGCCTCCATCATCGAATGCATTTGTACCAAGCACAGTAGGTTTAATTTGTGCAAGTTATGTCGTAAATGATATTTTAAAAGATATTCCTGTACGTAGAATTAAAGATAAAGGTAATAACTAACAAAAAACCTATGGAAGAGATGAATGAAGTATTATCATCTTTTCCATAGGTTTTATTAGTTTTTATGATTTAAATTATCATACACTATTTTAAATTGTTGTTCACTTTTAGAAGTTGTTTTTGGTTCATAATATATTTTATTTTTTAAAGCGTCAGGTAAATATTGCTGTTTAATATAACCATTCTCATAATCATGAGGATATTTATAACCGATAGATCGGCCTAAGTCTTTTGCTCCTTGATAGTGACCATCACGTAGGTGATTAGGTATTTGACCAACTTTGCCTTTTCTGATATCACTTAATGCACTATCAATTGCTTTTATAGCTGAATTAGACTTAGGAGATAGTGATAATTCAATTACTGCTTGACTTAGAGGAATTCGTGCTTCAGGCAATCCGAGTCGTTCAGCTGATTGAATAGCTGCTAGTGTTCTTTGACCAGCACTTGGAGAAGCTAAGCCAATATCTTCATAACTAATGACGAGTAAACGTCGTACGATTGTTGGAAGATCACCTGCTTCGATTAGTCTCGCCAAATAATGTAAAGCAGCATTAACGTCACTTCCACGAATAGACTTTTGAAATGCACTCATGACATCATAATGCATGTCACCATCTTTATCACTGATAAAAGCACCTTTTTGTAAACAATCTTTAGCATCTTCTAAAGTAACATGACGTTGATTATTGGAAACTTTAGCACTTAATACTGCTAATTCCAAAGCATTTAAAGCGCTTCTTACATCACCATGACTTTGAGTAGAGAAATATTTTAGTGCATCTTCATCAATTTTTGGTTGATACGATTTTAAACCATTTTGATCATCATTTAATGCTCTAGTTAATGCTTGATATACATCCTTTTCATCAAGTGGATATAATTCAAAAATTTGTACACGTGAGCGAATCGCTGGATTAATTGCATGATAAGGGTTAGAAGTTGTAGCACCAATTAAAATGATTTTACCATTTTCTAAATGTGGTAATAAAAAATCCTGTTTTGCTTTATCTAAGCGGTGAATCTCATCTAATAATAAAATGACTTGTCCTGACATTTTAGCTTCTTCAACTATCATTTGCATATCTTTTTTTGTATTCGTTACTGCATTTAATTGTCTAAATTTATATTCAGTACTGCCAGCAATGGCTTTAGCAATACTAGTTTTTCCAATTCCAGGAGGTCCATAAAAAATCATAGAAGATAATTTTTTAGTTTCTACCATACGTCTTATAATGCCTCTTGGACCAACTAGATGTTGTTGTGAAATAATTTCATTTATATTTGTAGGCCTCATTCTTGAAGCTAAAGGTTCTGTATTCAATTTTTTCACACCTTTCTATTACTATATTAACTGAAAAAATGATAGAATGGGACTATATTATTCGAATTAAGTGAGGTAAAACTATGAAAATATCAACGAAAGGGAGATATGGGTTAACTTTAATGATTTCCCTAGCAAAAAGAGAGGGGCAAGGGTGTGTATCATTAAAAACAATTGCTGAAGAAAATCATTTAAGTGATTTATATTTAGAACAACTCGTGGGTCCGTTAAGAAATGCTGGATTAATTCGAAGTATTCGTGGCGCTAAGGGTGGATATCAATTAAGAGTCCCATCTGAAGAAATTTCAGCTGGCGATATTATTCGCTTATTAGAAGGACCTATTACTATTGTAGAAAGTATAGATTCTGAACCACCAGCACAAAAAGAATTATGGTTGCGAATGAGAGATGCTGTTAGAGAAGTTTTAGATAATACAACATTAAAATATTTAGCTGATTTTGTAGAATCAGATAACGATTTAGATGGTTATATGTTTTACATTTAAAAATTTAAATTTATTATGTTTAAAACTTTTTTGTTGTGGTATTGGATTAATATAAGTAAAAATTATTTATTAAAAATTAAATGCTTAAATTCGAAAGGAGAATTTCAACATGGGATTCATGGATAAAGCAAAAGATGCAGCAGAGAAATTTAAAAATAGCGATAACGAACAAGTAAATAAAGTAAAAGATAAAATTAATGAATATACTGGCGGAAATAATGACAGTAAAGATGACAAAAAAGACAATAAATAATTAAAATTGTGAGTGGTGATTTTGATCATCACTCTTTTTTTATGAAAAATTTAAAACCTGTTGACAATTTATTTATATTCAACAGGTTTTAATCAATATTATTTATTTAATTTTTGAATGACTCGTTTAAAACGCTCATATGATTCAAATTGTCTATCTTGGTCATAAATATAGCTTACGACCATTATTTCATCAATATCACCATATTCCTCTAAAAATGCTTCTAATTTAGCTTTCACTGTTTCTTCAGAACCAATAAGAGAATCATCAAATCTTTGTTTTGCCATTTCATACTCTCTAGGTGTTAAAAGACCTTTTAAATCATCAGTTGGTGGTTGAACTGGTTGCATTCTTCCTCGAGCAATACTAATGAATACTTGTGCTAAAGAACTAGCTAAATATTCTGCTTCTTTATCAGTTTCTGTCACTATAGCATTTAAACATACAATCATATATGGTTTATCTAATGCTTCAGATGGTTCAAATAAGTCGTGATAAATTTCAATTGCTTCTTTCATTTGCTGTGGTGCAAAATGACCTGCAAAAACATAGGGTAGACCTTTTCTAGCTGCTAAATGTGCAGAGTCAGTTGATGATCCGAGTATATACAACGGTACATTTTTCTCTACTGCAGGATAAGCCCTTACATAAGCTTGTTTATTTCCTGGACCAAAATAAGTTTGTAATTGTTCTACTTCTTCAGGGAAAGCATACACACCATTATGTTGATCTCGTCTCAATGCACTTGCTGTCATCATATCAGTACCAGGTGCTCTACCTAATCCTAAATCTACACGATTGGGATAAATGGTTTCTAAGGTACCAAATTGCTCAGCAACAACTAAAGGTGCGTGGTTTGGAAGCATGATGCCACCTGAACCAACTTTAATATTATGAGTATGTTCAAGCGTATGTTGTATTAACAATGATGTAGCTGAGCTTACTAAATTAGGTGCATTATGATGTTCTGCAATCCAATAACGCTCATAATCTAATTCATCTAATTTCTGAGCTAAAGTCACCATATCATTAATTGCATCTTTATCAGTTTGACCTTCTCGTATAGGAACTAAATTTAATGCAGAAAATTTTATATCAGACATAGACTATTTCTCCTTTTTATCTTTATTATCTAATAGTTTAACAACTTAAAACGATTACAGTTATTAAATTGCTCATACTTAAAATAATTATTGAAAGAAAAATAGTTAATATATTAATTCATAAACAAGAAGGTAGAAAATTTTAGAATGAGGTGCTATTATAGGAACATTGATAATATTGTGAGGAGTGTACTTAATAATGGAAGTATATGCAGATTATGCTGCAACTACACCAGTCAAACCAGAAGTTATAGAAGCAATGATGGATATATATCAATCGCACTACGGCAATCCATCTTCTATTCATACAGTAGGTAGAGATGCTAGACGTTATTTAGATGAATCTAGAAGAAATGTAGCTCAATTACTAGGTGCTAAACCAAGCGAAGTCATTTTTACTAGTGGTGCTACAGAATCAAATAATACTGCTATTAAAGGTTTAGTCTATGCTAATGAGCATTTAGGTAATCATATTATTACTACAAAAATTGAACATCATTCTGTATTACACGTATTCGAGCAACTAGAAAAAGAAGGATATGAAGTCACATATTTAGATGTAGATGATACAGGTAAAGTTGATTTGGATCAATTGGAAGAAGCCTTAACAGATGATACTATCTTAGTATCTATTATGTTTGTCAATAATGAAGTGGGCACAGTAGAACCTATTTACGATATCGAAAACATTGTTTCTAATTCAAATGCTCTATTACATGTGGATGCAGTCCAAGCAATTAGCCATTTAGATATTAAATTTAGTGAGTTTAATATTGATACCATGAGTATTACTGCTCATAAATTTGGTGGACCTAAAGGTGTAGGTATTTTATTAGTAAAAAACAATACACCAATCGAGTATTCTCAATTAGGCGGGGAACAAGAAACTAAACGCCGTGCTGGAACGGAAAGTGTTCCACAAATAGTTGGAATGACAAAAGCTCTAGAAATAGCTACTAAAAATCGAGATCAAAATAATATTCATTTAATGCAATTAAAAGAACTATTTTTAGTAAGTTTGCAAGAACGTGCAATTCCATTTGAAGTCAATGGTTCAATGGTAGAAACGACTGGCCATATACTTAATTTATATTTTCCATTTATAGATGTAGAAACAATGTTAACTTTATTGGATTTAGCAAATATTTATGTTTCGTCTGGTTCTGCATGTACAGCTGGTTCAACAACTCCGTCACATGTACTTGCTGCTATGTATGAAGATGAAGATCGTGCAAAACATTCAGTTAGATTTAGTTTTAATGAACTCACAACCGAACAAGATATAAAATATATTGTTGCTGAAATTCATAAAATATATCATAAATTTAAGGAGGAATAGAACTTGTCAAATAAAGATATACGTGTTGTAGTTGGTATGTCTGGAGGTGTAGATAGTTCAGTCACAGCATATCTTTTAAAGGAACAAGGATATGATGTCATTGGTATCTTCATGAAAAACTGGGACGACACAGATGAAAATGGTGTATGTACAGCTACAGAAGATTATAATGATGTCATAGCTGTATGTAATCAAATTGGTATACCATATTATGCTGTGAATTTTGAAAAAGAATATTGGGATAAAGTATTCACATATTTCTTAGATGAATATAAAAAAGGTCGTACCCCTAACCCAGACGTCATGTGTAATAAAGAAATTAAATTTAAAGCATTTTTAGAACATGCATTAAAATTAGGAGCCGATTATGTGGCTACTGGTCATTATGCACGAATCCGTCGACATGAAGATGGTCGCGTAGAAATGTTACGTGGGGTAGATGATAATAAGGATCAAACATACTTTTTAAATCAATTATCTCAAGAACAATTATCTAAAGTCATGTTTCCAATTGGAGACATAGAAAAAAAAGAAGTTCGTAAAATCGCTGAAGAACAAGACTTAGCAACAGCTAAGAAAAAAGATTCTACAGGTATTTGCTTTATTGGGGAACGTAATTTTAAATCATTCCTTTCTCAATATTTACCGGCACAATCTGGTGAAATGAGAACACTCAATGGTAAAAAAATGGGCATACACAGTGGTTTAATGTATTATACTATTGGCCAACGTCATGGACTAGGTATTGGTGGAGATGGAGATCCATGGTTTGTTGTTGGTAAAAATCTTGAAGATAATATTTTATATGTCGAGCAAGGCTTCCATCATGATGCATTATATAGTGATTATTTAATTGCTTCCGACGCATCATTTGTTAATCCAGTTGATTTAGAAAATGGATTTGAATGTACTGCTAAATTTAGATATCGTCAAAAAGACACTAAAGTATTTGTTCAAAAAGAAGATGAACAATCTATTCGAGTTACTTTCGACGAACCTGTTCGAGCTATTACACCAGGCCAAGCAGTGGTATTCTATAATGGAGAAGTTTGTTTAGGTGGCGCTACTATAGACGATGTATATAAAACAACAGGTCAACTTAGCTATGTTGTTTAATTTTTAGTAAACCGTTAACTCATTGTAAATGAGAATTAGCGGTTTCTTTTTAATTGCAAATTTATGTTAGAAATGGAGACATGGAAATGATTGAACAAGAAACAATATATCAGTGGATGAATAATGGTAATTATGAAGAAGCCATTAAAGCATTATTTAATAACATTGAAGAGAATCCTAACATTATTGAAAATTATATTAATGCTGGTATTATTTTAGCTGATGTTGGTGAGATTGAGAAAGCAGAAAGATTCTTCCAAAAAGCAATAACATTAGATGACAAAAATGGTGCTGTTTACTATAATTTAGCTAATCTATATTATGAACAATCTCGTTTTCAAGAAGCAATAAAACTTTATCAACGAGCTTTAAAGTATAATATGAATCCCATTGATACTAATTATATGATTGGTATGTCTTTTAGCCAACTAGATGCGCAAAGAGAAGCATTACCGTTTTTTATGACTGCTGCTGAATTAGATCAAACTTTGGACACAGAAGTTCAATTTCAATATGGTTTAACCTTATGTCATTTAGAAATGTTTCAAGAAGCCATTAAGCAATTAAACTATGTTTTATCTATTAATCCTAATCACGTAGATGCATTATATAATTTAGGTCTGGCAACGTATATGGAAACTGAGGATGCTGATGAAGCAATTCAGTATTTTGATAAAGCAATTCAAATTGATCCTAAACATTTATTAAGTCAGCATGCTAAACAAACATTTAAATCTCTAAAAAATGAGGAGGAATAATATGTCAAACCCTACACTATTTGATTACTCAATGGTTAAAGGAACAGTTGATACCATTCTATTTCAAAATAAAGATAACTTTTATACTGTTTTAAAAGTAGATTCCATTGAAACTAATGAATCATTTGATAATCTGCCTACAGTTGTAGGGTTTTTTCCTAATATTGTTGAAGGAGATGTCTATACGTTTAAAGGACAAATTGTTCAACATCCTCGTTATGGTAAACAACTTAAAGCTGAAACATTTGAAAAAGAACTGCCTCAAACTAAAGATGCCATAATAAGTTATTTATCTAGTGATTTATTTAAAGGTATTGGTAAAAAGACTGCTCAGAATATTGTAAATACATTAGGAGAAAATGCAATAAATGATATTTTAACTGATCCTTCTGTTCTCGAAAACGTTCCTAGTTTAGCAAAATCGAAACAAAAACAGATTGCAGAACAAATTAGTGCAAATCAAGAGTCAGAAAAAATAATGATTCGCTTACATGACTTAGGTTTTGGTCCAAAATTATCCATGGCGATTTATCAATTTTATCAATCAGAGACTTTAAAAATTCTAGAAAACAATCCATACCAATTAGTTTATGATGTAAAAGGTATTGGTTTTCAAAAAGCTGATACATTAGCTAGAAATAATGGTATTGCTTATAACGATTCAGAACGTTTAAAAGCTGGGTTATTATATTCTCTTGAAGAAGAATGTATAAAACAGGGACATACTTATTTAGATGAAAATGCTGTATTAGAAATTACAGAAGATATGCTTTCAGATAAGCATTTAGATGAAACAATTGAACAAGAACAATTAAAACATGTGCTACAAACACTTTTTGAAGAAAAGAAAATTATTTTAGAGAATAGTCATGTTGCGATTCCAAGTTTATACTATTCAGAACTTAAAAGTGTTCAAAATTTGTATCGTATCAACACATACAAAAATCACTTTAAAATAATAGAGCAATCAGATTTACAGATACATATTGGTGAAATAGAAGATCAAAATAATGTTAATTATGCTAAATCACAACAAGAAGCACTTGAAACGGCGATGAATTCGAAAATAATGTTACTAACTGGAGGTCCAGGAACAGGTAAAACAACTGTTATTAAAGGGATTGTAGAATTGTATGCTGAAATTCATGGTCTATCTCTTAAGTATTCCGATTATCAAGAAGATGATTATCCAATCGTATTAGCCGCCCCAACTGGAAGGGCATCAAAACGTTTACAAGAATCAACTGGATTAGAAGCAATGACGATTCATCGATTAATAGGATGGAATCAAGATACTCAACCAGAAGATATTCTTGAAAATGAAATTAAAGCTAAGCTCATTATAATTGATGAAATGTCAATGGTTGATTCTTGGTTGTTCCATCAATTTTTAAGTGCCGTTCCACTAGATGCACAAATTATTTTAGTAGGCGATGAAGATCAATTGCCGTCTGTCGGTCCTGGCCAAGTATTTAAGGATTTAATTGAGTCTAAAGCATTTCCAAGAGTTAATTTAACTGAAGTTTATCGCCAACAAGATGGTTCTAGTATTATTGACTTAGCTCATCGCATGAAACATCATGAGTCAATAGATATTACAAAACGTTATCACGATAGAAGTTTTATTCATTGCAATGTAGAACAAATTCCAACCGTAGTGGAGAAAGTAGTATCTAGCGCTGTAAATAAAGGATATGATATGAGTGATATTCAAGTTTTAGCACCTATGTACAAAGGAAGTGCAGGGATAAAAAGACTTAATCAAGTATTACAAAATATTTTAAATCCTAAAGAAAAAGATACAAGAGAAATAGAGTTTGGCGATATAAAGTTTAGAAAAGGAGACAAAGTTTTACAACTAGTTAATCGACCAAATGACAATATTTTTAATGGTGATATTGGCGTCATAGTAGGTATATTTTGGGCTAAAGAAAATGCACTTAATAAAGATGTACTGATTGTCGATTTTGAAGGAAATGAAATTACATTTACTAGACAAGATTTATTAGAACTTACACATGCTTATTGTACCTCAATCCATAAATCACAAGGATCAGAATTCCCAATTGTTATTATGCCTATTGTCAAACAATATTTTAAAATGTTGCAAAGACCTATTTTATATACAGGTCTGACACGTGCAAAACAATCTTTAGTACTATTAGGAGATCCAAAAGCATTTGACATTGCCTTAAATACTCAAGGTCAAGAAAGACATACACAATTAAAAACACTAATTATAAATTATTTTGGTATGAGTCAGGTTAATATAGACGTAGAAGAGAATGATGAACCGATAAATATAGATGATACAGAGGATAATAATGCAGATGAACACATTACTTTAAGTGAAGAAACAATTTATCAAATTAATCCAATGATTAATATGGGAAATGTTTCACCTTACGACTTTGTTGAACATTGACAATTTAAATAAAAATACTTAAAATAAATTTGAATTCGCATAAAGATGAGTAAACTTTTTAACTTAAGTAGAGATGTACTGGTTGGTGAAAAGTACAAGTTAATCTGTTGAACGCTACTTTGTGTTAACGTTAATATGATAATTAAGTGATGAGAAAT
Organism: Staphylococcus sp. HMSC072H03; assembly: GCF_001809305.1. Classification (NCBI taxonomy): domain Bacteria; kingdom Bacillati; phylum Bacillota; class Bacilli; order Caryophanales; family Staphylococcaceae; genus Staphylococcus; species Staphylococcus sp. HMSC072H03. Next base: position 515,833 of record NZ_KV796881.1, on the reverse strand, counting down.
TAAATATATTTGAAAAATATTTATTTCTTGTAACTAGGGTGGTACCGCGAAAACGTTCGTCCCTTTGTTGGATGAACGTTTTTTTATTTATAAATGTATTAATTATATTAGGAGTGAAAAAATGAAAAAACTTAAAGCAAGTGATATACGTCAAAAATATATTGATTTCTTTGTTGAAAAAGGTCATATGGTAGAACCATCTGCACCACTTGTGCCTATTGACGATGATTCGTTACTTTGGATAAACTCTGGTGTTGCAACTTTAAAAAAATACTTTGATGGACGAGAAACACCTAAAAAGCCTAGAATAGTGAACTCTCAAAAAGCAATCAGAACAAATGATATTGAAAACGTAGGTTTTACTGCGCGTCATCATACTTTCTTTGAAATGCTTGGAAACTTCTCAATTGGTGATTATTTTAAAAAAGAAGCAATTGAATTTGCTTGGGAATTTTTAACTAGTGACAAATGGATGGGGATGGAACCAGAGAAGCTATATGTAACGATTCATCCAGAAGATGTTGAAGCCTATCGTTTATGGCATGAAGATATTGGCTTAGAAGAAAGTCATATTATTAGAATTGAAGGGAATTTCTGGGATATTGGAGAAGGACCATCAGGACCTAATACCGAAATTTTCTATGATCGTGGTGAAGCATATGGTCAAAATGATCCAGCAGAAGAAATGTATCCTGGCGGTGAAAATGAGAGATATTTAGAAGTATGGAACTTAGTATTTAGTGAATATAACCATAATAAGGATCATACTTATACACCACTTCCAAATAAAAATATTGATACCGGCATGGGATTAGAACGTATGACGTCTATTTCCCAAAATGTTCGTACCAATTATGAAACAGATTTATTTATGCCAATTATTGAAGAAGTAGAGCATATATCAGGAAAAAAATATCTTGAAAATAACGAACAAGATGTAGCATTTAAAGTCATCGCCGATCATATCAGAACAATCTCATTCGCAATCTCTGATGGTGCTTTACCTGCAAATGAAGGGCGCGGTTATGTTTTACGTCGTCTCTTACGTCGTGCTGTACGTTTTAGTCAAACGCTTGGCATTAATGAGCCATTTATGTATAAATTGGTTGATATCGTTGCTGACATTATGGAGCCATATTATCCAAATGTAAAAGAAAAATCGGATTTTATTAAACGTGTTATTAAATCTGAAGAAGAACGTTTCCATGAAACACTTCAAGAGGGTGTATCTATATTAAATCAACTCATTACGCAAGCAAAAGAATCTACACATCAGATTAATGGTTCAGATGCGTTTAAATTATATGATACGTATGGATTCCCAATTGAGTTAACTGAAGAACTAGCAAGTCAAGAAGGTATTACAGTCGACATGGCAACATTTGAAACTGAAATGGAACAACAACGTACTAGAGCGAGAGAAGCTAGACAAAGTTCACAATCTATGCAAGTTCAAAGTGATGTTTTAAAAAATATTAATACTAAAAGTCAATTTGTTGGATATGAAACAACAGAATATCAAACAATTTTAACAGATTTAATTTATAATGGTAAAACTGTTACATCTGCTGAGGCTGGAGAAACAGTTTACTTTATCTTAAAAGAAACACCATTTTATGCAGTAAGTGGTGGACAAGTTGCAGATAAAGGAACAGTAGGAAATGATCATTTCGAAATAGCCGTTCAAGAAGTTACAAAGGCACCAAATGGACAAAATTTACATCAAGGTACAGTTCAATTTGGACAAGTAAGTGTAAATAGTCATGTAGATGCAACTGTAAATAAAGAAGAACGTAAAGATATACAAAAAAATCATAGTGCCACTCACTTACTACATGCTGCATTAAAAGAGATTTTAGGTGAACATGTTAACCAAGCAGGTTCACTCGTTGAAAGTGAACGATTAAGATTTGACTTTTCTCACTTTGGTCCAATGACAGAAGAAGAGATTGATCAAGTTGAAAGAAGAGTAAATGAAGAAATTTGGAAAGGAATTTCAGTTCATATTCAAGAAATGCCTATTCAAGAAGCTAAAGAAATGGGTGCTATGGCTCTATTTGGTGAAAAATATGGTTATATTGTAAGAGTAGTCAATATGGCTCCATTTTCAATTGAATTATGTGGTGGTATTCATGTAGATAATACGGCTGAAATAGGGTTGTTTAAAATTGTAAGCGAATCAGGTACAGGCGCAGGTGTTAGACGTATTGAGGCACTTACCGGTAAAGCTGCATTCTTATATTTTGAAGATATTCAGAATAAATTTAATTCTGTCAAAGAACAACTTAAAGTAAAATCAGATAAACAAGTTTATGATAAAGTTGTTCAAATTCAAGAAAATGAAAAACAATTGAATAAGCAATTAGAGCAACGTAATAAGGAAATTACTTCACTTAAAATGGGTAATATAGAGGATCAAGTAGAAATGATTAATGGATTTAAAGTATTAGCTACAGAGGTAGAAGTATCTAATCCAAAAGAAATCCGTCAAACAATGGATGATTTTAAATCAAAACAACAAGATACAATTATTATTTTAGCAAGTCATGTTGGTGAAAAAGTTTCGTTAATTGCCGCTGTACCTAAAGAGCTTACAAGTCAGGTTAAAGCCGGAGATATCATTAAAAACATGGCTCCAATTGTAGGAGGAAAAGGTGGCGGTCGTCCAGATATGGCACAAGGTGGCGGCACACAACCTGAAAACATCTCAGAATCATTACGCTTTATTAAAGATTATATTAAAAACCTATAACTTTTTAATCAACTGGTGTAAAATTAATATGTAAGTTAATACATGTCAGAGGAGTGTCGCATCTATGGAAAATATTGATAAAACTATGAAATTCGATTATGATGAAATTCCAAAAGAAAATGTCCAAACAGTTTTAAAAAACGTACATCAAACTCTAGAAGAACGAGGCTACAATGCTGTAAATCAAATTGTTGGTTATTTACTTTCAGGAGACCCTGCATACATTCCACGTCAAAATGATGCACGTAATCAAATACGACATATTGATAGAGATGTAATTATGGAAGAACTCGTTTCAAACTACTTAAAAGAGAATAATAAATAAATGTTAAGTCATAAAATTTTAGGATTAGATGTAGGTAGTAGAACTGTAGGTATCGCAATTAGTGATTTGATGGGCTGGACTGCTCAAGGACTAGACACTCTAAGAATAAATGAAGAAAATGAAGAATTTGGTATTGATAGACTGGTTTCAATCATAAAAGACAATAATGTTGGTTCAGTAGTCATAGGATTACCGAAAAACATGAATAATTCTATTGGTTTTCGTGGAGAAGCATCTCTTAAATACAAAGAATTGCTTCAAGAGGCTTTACCAAATATTGAAATTATTATGTGGGATGAACGTTTAAGTACCATGGCTGCTGAGCGCTCATTATTAGAAGCTGATGTCTCAAGACAAAAAAGAAAAAAAGTAATTGATAAAATGGCAGCAGTTTTCATACTGCAAGGCTATTTAGATTCAATTCAATAAAGGAGAATATCATTATGACTGAACATAATCACAATCATAATACAGAATTAAATATTAGTAATGAAGAAGAATTATTAACGTTATTCGATGAAAATGGAAATGAAGTTTTATATCGAAAAATGCTAGAATTTTATCATCCAGAATTTAAAAAAGAGTATGTTATTTTAGCTGAAGAAGGTGCTCAATCTGATGATGATGACATGATTGAGCTCATTCCAATGATTAATGAACCAGATGAATCTGGTGATGGTGGTAAACTTGTTCCTATCGAAACAGATGAAGAATGGGATATGATTGAAGAAGTTGTAAATACAAATATGGAAGAATAAACAGTCTTTTGTTAATAATAAATCTCTAATCAATGTACTTTGGTTAGAGATTTTTAATATTTCAGACTTAAATTTAATTTAGAATTATGATAAAATATTTAAAGTTAAATTACTATAAGCATAAATTTTTAAATATACAGTCAGTTACTATATTTATACATTAAAATATAAAGTAGGTTTATTATTTTATTTTAAATAATGTAATATTAGTTGACTGATTTATTTTTATGCCTATTGATATTAAAAGGGAAGTTATAGAAGTGGAATCAAATCAATCCTATTTATTAAATCTTCATGAACAGTTAGATAATAATATTGAAGAGCTAAGATTTTATGCAGAAGAACATGCTGTTCCTATAGTAGATAAATTAACTTTAGACATGATAAAACAATTAATTAGAATTCATCATTCGAAAAATATTTTGGAAATTGGAACTGCTATTGGATATAGTTCGATGCAATTTGCTTCTGTTTCACCAGATATTTCTATTACTACTATTGAACGTAATGAGAATATGATAAAACAAGCAAAACTTAATTTTAAAAAATTTGAATACGAAAATCAAATTCGCCTTATAGAGGGCGATGCGCTATCACAGTACGATAAAGTGAGCAATCATTTATATGATATGATATTTATCGATGCAGCTAAAGCGCAATCTCAAAAATTTTTTGAATACTATACACCGTTATTAAAAAAAGGTGGCTTAGTTATTACTGATAACGTTTTGTATCATGGATTTGTATCTGATATAGATATTGTACGATCAAGAAACGTTAAGCAAATGGTAAAAAAGGTACAAAAATATAATACTTGGCTTATGAAACAAAAGAACTATAAAACAAATTTTTTAAATATGGATGATGGTTTAGCCATATCTATTAAAGGAGAATGAATATGACTGAATTACTTGTCACTCCAAAATCTTTAAATCATATGAAAACATTGATAGAACTCGGTGCTGATGCATTTGTGATTGGAGAACAAAAATTTGGATTGCGATTACCTGGAGAATTTAATCGTGAAGATGTTAGAAAAGCAGTTAATTTAGCACACGAACATGATAAAAAAGTATATGTGGCAGTTAATGGTATTTTTCATAATTATCATTTAAATGCCTTAGAAAACTATATTGAATTTTTACATGAAATAAGAGTGGATAGAATAATTTTTGGTGATCCTGCTGTCGTGATGTATGTTAAAAAACAAGATAATCCGATACCATTAAATTGGGATGCAGAAACAATTGTTACGAATTATTTCCAATGTAATTATTGGGGTGGAAAAGGCGCTAAAAGAGCTGTATTAGCACGTGAATTAAATCTAGATGAAATTTTAAATATCAAAAAACATGCAAATGTTGAAATTGAAGTTCAGGTTCACGGTATGACTTGTATGTTCCAATCTAAACGTATGTTATTGGGTAATTATTACACTTTTCAAGATAGACAAATGAAAATCCAACGTAGTGAAAATGATCAAGATTTATTATTGTACGATGAAGAAAGAGAAAATAAATATCCTGTTTTTGAAGATTACAATGGTACTCATATTATGTCTCCTAATGATATCTGTTTAATTGAAGAATTAGAGCCATTCTTTGAAGCAAATATCGATTCATTTAAAATTGATGGTATCTTACAAAGTGAAGCATACATTAATACTGTTACAGCACAATATAGAGAAGCCATTGACTTATATCATGAAGATCCAGAAGCTTATGAAGATGAAAAATTTATGTTAATTGATCCAATAGAAGAAATTCAACCTGAACATCGTCCGTTTGATGAAGGGTTCTTATATAAACAAACAGTATATTAAGGGAGGCGCCAGTATGAAGACGTTAAATGAAATTGAAGTAAATGCTAAAAGAAAAATAAAAAAACCTGAATTATTAGCGCCTGCTGGAAACTTAGAGAAGTTAAAGATTGCGGTTCACTATGGTGCTGATGCAGTATTTTTAGGTGGACAAGAATACGGGTTACGTTCTAACGCTGATAACTTTACAATGGAAGAAATTAAAGAAGGCGTTGAATTTGCAAACCGTTATGGTGCAAAAATTTATGTTACGACTAATATTATCGCTCATGATGAAAATATAGACGGTTTAGAAGATTATTTACGTCAATTAGAAGCTACAGGTGCAACAGGAATTATTGTAGCTGATCCACTTATTATTGAAACATGTAAGAAAGTAGCTCCTAAATTAGAAATTCATCTTTCAACACAACAATCTCTTTCTAATTACAAAGCTGTGGAATACTGGAAAGAAGAAGGACTTGATCGAGTAGTATTAGCTCGTGAAACAGGCGCTATGGAAATGAAAGAGATGAAAGACAATGTTGATATCGAAATAGAAGCCTTTATTCACGGTGCAATGTGCATTGCTTATTCAGGTAGATGTACTTTAAGTAATCACATGACAGCACGAGACTCTAACAGAGGTGGTTGTTGCCAAAGTTGTCGTTGGGATTATGATTTACTAGCTGTTGATGAAGAGGGAGAATTAGATTTATTTTATCAAGATGGCGACGTTGTGCCTTTTGCTATGAGTCCAAAAGATTTAAAATTAATTGAGTCTATTCCTCAAATGATGGATATTGGTATAGATTCTTTAAAAATTGAAGGACGAATGAAATCTATTCATTATATTGCTACGGTAGTATCAGTTTATCGTAAGGTTATTGATGCATATGCGGAAGATCCAGATAATTTTAAAATTAAACCAGAGTGGTTAATTGAATTAGACAAATGTGCTAATCGAGATACAGCACCTGCTTTCTTTGAAGGAACGCCTGGGTATGAAGAGCAAATGTTTGGTGTTCAACAAAATAAAAAGTCACCATATGATTTTTGTGGATTAGTTTTAGATTATGACGAAGCAACTCATATTGCTACAATACAACAAAGAAATCACTTTAAACCAGGCCAAGAAATTGAATTTTTTGGACCTGAAATTGAATCATTTAAACAGGTTATTGATGTCATTTATGATGAAGAAGGAAACCACCTTGATGCAGCACGTCATCCTCTTCAAATTGTTCAAATTAAAGTGGATCATCCTATTTATCCTAATAATATGATGAGAAAGGAAATTGGCTAATGACACAGACAACAATCATCGGAATCGCTGGCGGTTCAGGATCAGGAAAGACAACTGTTACAAATGAAATAATGAAAAATTTAGAAGGCCATAGTGTTGCTTTACTTGCTCAAGATTATTATTATAAAGATCAATCGCACTTAACATTTGAAGAACGTCTTGAAACTAACTATGATCATCCTTTTGCATTTGATAATGATTTACTGATTAGTAATTTAAAGGATTTACGTAACGGTCAAGCGGTGGAAGTTCCAACATATGATTATAAAAATCATACTAGAAGTGATGAAACAATTGCATTTGAACCTAAAGATGTTATTATCGTAGAGGGTATATTTGCTTTGGAAAATAAAACATTACGTGATATGATGGATGTTAAAATATACGTTGATACTGATGCTGATTTACGTATTTTAAGAAGACTTGTACGTGATACAAAAGAGCGAGGGCGCTCAATGGAATCAGTTATTAACCAATATTTAAATGTTGTCAGACCTATGCATAATCAATTTATAGAACCAACAAAAAAATATGCTGATATTATTATTCCAGAAGGTGGAAGTAATAAGGTAGCAATTGATATAATGACAACAAAAATACAAACGCTTGTTGGTAAGCATTAACGAATAGTATGTATTTTTTCAGAATTAAATTAACTTGTTGAAAAGGAAGATGAACTTATGGAAAATCAAAAACAATATCCAATGACACAGGAAGGTTATGAAAAATTAGAACAAGAATTAGAAGAACTTAAAACAGTTAAACGTCCTGAAGTAGTAGAAAAAATCAAAGTTGCTAGATCTTTTGGTGACTTATCTGAGAACTCAGAATACGATGCTGCTAAAGATGAACAAGGTTTTATTGAGCAAGATATTCAACGTATTGAACACATGCTTAGATATGCTTTGATTATTGAAGACAACGGTGATAACAATGTTATTCAAATTGGTAAAACTGTTACGTTTGTCGAATTACCTGGCGATGAAGAAGAAAGCTATCAAATTGTTGGATCTGCAGAAGCAGATGCGTTTAAAGGAAAAATTTCGAATGAATCTCCAATGGCGAAAGCACTTATTGGTAAAAGTTTAAATGATGAAGTTCGTGTTCCACTTCCAAATGGTGGAGAAATGAAAGTTAAAATCGTTGATATTAAGTAACAAAAAATCCAAAAATCATTTTGATTTTTGGATTTTTTTATAGTTAAATATTTATAATTATTTAACTAGTAATTAGATATAAGCAAGTACATTCATTTAATTTTTAGAACTTTTACATGACAAAAATATAAATATATGCTTAAATAACAATGTAGATAAATTATATAGTTATCTTGTACTGAAAGGGAGTAAGCGATTACATTAATGCATTACTTACCTTCTTTTATTATTGTCTATTTGAAAGACATATTAAACTACTATGAATACGTGGATATTTTATATTACTAATATATAAAATGAAATACGTTATTTATAATCGAAGGAGGACCATCATCTTTGGAAATAAAGATTATTAATGAACAATCAATTGCGCTTTATTTTAAAGAAGAAATATCTGAAAGTAATTACAGAGATGTTGAATCCGTTACTAAACATATACACGCTAAAAGAATAGATGGTATCAAAGATGTGATACCGTCATATAGAGCAATTATGATAAATTTTGATAATATAAAGCTTAATTTTAAGCAATTAATAGATATATTAGATTTAAAACAGTTAAATGGTGAACATGCTAAAGATATTTCAGATAAAACGATCATACATATTCCAGTATTATATAATTCAGAAGTCGGACCTGATTTACCATATGTAGCTAAACATAACAAACTAACTACTGATGAAGTCATTCAAATCCATACTCAAAATGAATATCTCGTTTACATGTTAGGTTTTATGCCTGGTTTTCCATTTTTAGGTGGATTGGATTCTCGTTTACATACTCCACGTCGAGATGAACCTAGAGTCAAAATTGACGCAGGTTCAGTAGGAATAGCAAATAATCAAACGGGTTTATATCCTTCTGATTCACCAGGTGGTTGGCAAATTATTGGAAGAACACCATTAAAAGTATTTGATATCAACGACGATGAAATGTCTTTATATCAAGCGGGGGATTATATTAAGTTTTATTCTATTGATGAAAATACATTTAACGACATCCAAAGTGAAATAGCAGAAAATCGATTTAATAAAGAAAAGTGGGTGTTAAATCATGTCGATTAGTATTATTCAACCTGGTATGTTTACAACTGTTCAAGATGAAGGAAGATTTGGTTTTCAACACCTAGGTTTTTCAAGTGCTGGTGCTATGGATTTATATAGTTATTTAATTGGTAAGACTTTAATTGGTAATAATGGACCGAGCCTTGAATATACTATTATCGGTCCAACACTTCAATTTAATAAAGATAATACATTTATTTTGACAGGAGCACATGTAAACGCAAAATTAAATGAAGAGACAGTTGATATTAATACTGTAATTTATGCATGCAAAGGCGATATTTTGAAAGTTGGAGCAGTGACTGCAGGCGCTCGTGGTTATATTTTCTTTGGACATCCTTTAGATATTCAACCAATAGCAGAAAGTTATTCGACACATACTAGAAGTAAAATTGGTGGTTACAAAGGGAGACCATTATCAAAAGGAGATTTGATATACTTAAAAGAAAATCCATCTTTCAAACAAAATTTGGGTAAAACAACAGTTTATAATGCTATTCCCGAAGATAATATAATACATATTATTACCGGTCCACAAATTGAAGCATTTTCAAAGGAAAGTATAAATAAGCTCGTTAATATGGAATATAAAGTTTCTGAAAAATCTGATAGAATGGGGTATCGTCTTAATGGTGAGCATATCCCTCCTAAAACTGGGGCAGATATTATTTCAGAACCTGTTGCTTTAGGAAGTATTCAAGTCCCAAATGATGGTAATCCTATTATCTTATTAAATGATAAACAAACTATAGGTGGCTATACGAAAATCGCTACAGTCACTCAACTGGATTTAAATAAAATTGCTCAATTTAAGCCAGGGGATTTAATTCGATTTAAGTGGTCAACGATTGAAGAAGCTACAAAGGTTCAGGAACAATATCTAAATCACTTTAATCATTTAAATGCTGAAATTAACACGTCACCAACCTTTAATATGGGTGAAATGAGACCGACAGCAAAGAAATTGACTAAAATCATTACAGAGGAGAGATAGTTATGGATATAAAAAAAATAGAAGAAGTCATTAAACTTGTAAAATCAAATGATGTAAAAAAATTTAAATATAAAGATAATAAAAACGAAATCGAATTAGATTTTACTGAACAAAGTAACAATCAAAATAATAGTACTCCAGTAATACAATCTGAAGGGAATTCTCAAGACAAAAGTATTTCAGAAAATAACCCTTTAAATGATTCAGCAAAAACAATTACTTCTCCTATGGTAGGAACATTCTTCTTACAAGATAGTAAGGAATTAACGGATCCTATAATTCAAGTAGGTGACAACATTAAATCTGGTGATGTTATCGGATATGTTGAAGCAATGAAAGTAATGAATGAAGTGACTAGTGATATAGATGGTGAGATTACCGACATTGTGGTTGAACATGGTACAAACGTTGAATACGATCAAGTTCTAGTTAAAGTAAAATAAAGGGGGGCAGAAATATGTATCGTTGTTTAGTAGCAAATAGAGGAGAAATTGCGGTACGTATCATTCGAGCGTGTCGAGAAATGGGAATAGAAACTGTCGCAGTATACGCTAAAGGTGATGAAAAAAGTCTTCATGTAAGTTTAGCTGATCAAGCAGTTTGCATTGGAGAAGCAAATCCTTTAGATAGTTATTTAAATATAGAGCGTATTATTGGTGCAGCTGAAATCACAGGTTCTAATGCTATTCATCCTGGATACGGCTTTCTATCGGAGAGTACAACATTTGCCCAAAAAGTTGAAGAAAATGATATTCATTTTATTGGCCCTAACAAAAAAACAATGGAAATGATGGGTGATAAAATAACTGCTCGTCAAACTGTTCATTCAGCAGGAGTGCCAGTTATTCCTGGCTCAACAGATGCAGTAAATTCTGTAGAAGAAATTAAAGAATTAGCAAAAGACATAGGATATCCTTTAGTATTAAAAGCCGCAAGCGGTGGTGGCGGTAAAGGTATTCGAATTGTTAAAGAAGAAAATCAACTTGAAAAATCATTAAAAGAAGCTAAAAGTGAAGGTCAAAAATATTTTAATGATGATCGTGTGTATGTGGAAGCATTTATTCCTGTTGCAAAACACGTAGAGGTTCAAGTGATTGGTGACGGAAAAGAAAATTATGTTCATTTAGGTGAACGAGATTGTTCAGTCCAAAGAAAAAATCAAAAATTAATAGAAGAAGCACCATGTGCAGCATTATCTGAAGAACGACGTGAAAAAATATGTAATGATGCTGTCAAAGTTGCAAAAGCCTCTAATTATCGTAGTGCTGGTACTATTGAATTTTTAGTTACTGAAGATGCACATTACTTTATTGAAATGAACGCAAGAATACAAGTAGAACATACTGTTACTGAAATGCGTGCAGATAGAGATTTATTACAAGCACAATTATATTTGTTATTACATAATAAATTACCGTTTAGTCAAGAAGATATTGTATTCAATGGTCATGTAATAGAGGCACGTATCAACGCTGAAAATCCAGAAAAGAAATTCCAACCTACTCCAGGTAAAGTTAAACGTCTACACTTACCTCAAGGTTTTAATATTAGAGTAGATTCGTTATTATATGCTGGTTATCAAGTATCTCCTTACTATGATTCACTAGTTGCAAAAGTTATCGTAAAAGACTCTAATAGAACTTCTGCGATTAACAAATTAAAAGTGGCACTTGATGAAATGGTAATTGATGGTTTCACTACTACGGCTGATTTTCTATATGCAGTATTAAGTTACCCACCATATGCAAAAGGAAATGCAGAAGAAGTTGATATTAAATTCCTTGAAAAACATCAAATAGTTAAAGGAGTGAAATTATGATGAAAGTTGATTTAAACTGTGATCTAGGTGAAGCATTTGGTAACTATTCATTTGGAGGTGATAAAGATATCATTCCTTTAATTACATCTGCTAATATAGCCTGTGGTTTTCATGCGGGTGATGAAAATGTAATGAATCAAACAGTAAACTTAGCTAAAGAAAATCATGTGAGTATTGGCGCTCATCCCGGATTTCCAGATTTAAAAGGGTTTGGTCGTCGAAAGATGGATATTAGTCCTACCGAAGTATATAACCTAATAGTTTATCAGTTAGGTGCTTTAGAAGGATTTTGTAAAGTACACCAAACACGAATAAATCATGTTAAACCACACGGTGCACTGTATAATATGGGTGCTAAAAATAAAGCAATTGCAAAAGCAATTGCAAAAGCAGTATACGATTTTGATTCTACTATAGTGCTTGTAGGTTTATCTAATTCATTATTAATATCTGAAGCTCAAGCAATCGGATTGAAAACAGCTTCTGAAGTATTTGCTGATAGACGTTACGAAGATAATGGTCAATTAGTTAGTCGTAAAGAACCAGACGCAGTCATTACTGATTCTGACGAAGCATTAAAACAAGTTTTGAAAATGGTAACTGAAAACAAAGTGATAAGTCGCAATGGAAAAGAAATTGATTTGGAAACAGATACAATATGTGTTCACGGTGATGGTAAACATGCACTAGAATTTGTTGAACAAATAAGAAAAAAATTAACGAAAGAAGGCATTGATATTCAATCCTTATAAGGGGGTTTTCTAATGAAAGAAAATTTAAATCAAAAACAAGATAAAGACAATTTTAAATTTACAAAAAGTCATAGACGCTTACTTTATGGATCTGTATTTTTAATGGCTACATCAGCGATCGGTCCTGCATTTCTAACTCAAACTGCTGTGTTTACGGCAGAATTTTATGCAAGTTTCGCTTTTGCAATCTTAATATCTATATTAATTGATATTGGAGCTCAAATTAATATTTGGCGCGTATTAGTTGTAACAGGTTTACGTGGTCAAGAAGTATCAAATAAAGTGTTACCTGGATTAGGAACTTTAATTTCAATATTGATTGCTTTTGGAGGACTTGCTTTTAATATCGGGAACATAGCTGGTGCAGGTTTAGGATTGAATGCAATGTTTGGACTTGATGTTAAATGGGGAGCAGCTATTACAGCCATTTTTGCAATTTTAATATTTGTAAGTAAAAGTGGTCAAAAAATTATGGATATTGTTTCAATGATTTTAGGAGTAATAATGATATTAGTAGTAGCTTATGTCATGGTTGTATCTAACCCACCCTATGGTGATGCACTTGTTCATACAGTTGCACCAGAACATCCTATTAAATTAATTTTACCAATCATTACTTTAGTTGGAGGAACAGTAGGTGGATACATCACATTTGCTGGTGCACATAGAATACTTGATTCTGGAATGAAAGGTAAAGAGTTTTTACCATTTGTGAATCGTTCAGCTATTGCAGGTATCTTAACTACAGGTATTATGAGAACATTATTATTCTTAGCAGTACTTGGAGTTGTAGTGACAGGTGTCACTTTAAATGCAGATAATCCGCCAGCATCAGTATTTGAACATGCTATTGGACCAATAGGAAAAAATATTTTTGGAGTTGTTATTTTCGCAGCCGCAATGTCATCAGTGATTGGTTCAGCATATACAAGTGCAACTTTCTTAAAAACATTACACAAATCATTATTTAATAAAAATAATTTGATTGTCATTGTCTTCATCGTGATTTCAACAATAATTTTCTTATTAATTGGAAAACCAATTAGTTTATTGATTATTGCAGGAGCAATAAATGGATGGATTTTACCGATTACTTTGGGTGCAATATTGATAGCGAGTAGAAAAAAATCAATTGTTGGAGATTATAAACATCCAATATGGATGTTAGTATTTGGCATTGTAGCAGTTATTGTTACAATTATAACAGGTGTATTGTCTCTACAAGATTTAGCTACTTTATGGAAAGGTTAACCATAAATAAATATGTAATTTAAAATTTAACTGTCGACAGTGTTTAACTGTATCGACAGTTTTTTTATTAAATATTTTTCAAGATGATTTAATGAAAAAAGTTAGTCGTGATGAACTAGAAATTATGTTAGAATAACATGTGCTAAGATTAAAGTTGAGGTGTAAATATGATTGGAATTATTGGAGCTATGGAAGAAGAAGTAGCGATTTTAAAACATAAATTAGTGAATTTAAATGAGATTGAAGTAGCACATGTAAAATTTTATCGTGGGCAACTAAATAATAAAGATGTTGTCTTAACACAAAGTGGAATTGGAAAAGTAAATGCTGCAATTTCGACAACACTATTAATTGAAAAATTTAAACCTACATTGATTATAAATACAGGTTCTGCTGGTGCTTTAGATGATAGTTTATCAGTTGGAGATATTTTAATTAGTAATAATGTGATGTACCATGATGCAGATGCAACTGCCTTTGGATACGACATCGGTCAAATACCTCAAATGCCAGCTCAATTTGAAGCTAACCAACAATTACTCCAATTAACTGAAAAAGTTGTAAAACAACAAAATTTAACCGCTAAAATTGGTCAAATTGTAAGTGGCGATAGTTTTATTGGCAGTAGTGAACAGCGATTAAAAATTAAACGTCAGTTTTCAAAAGCTATGGCAGTTGAAATGGAAGCAACGGCTATTGCTCAAACTTGTTATCAATTTAATTTACCTTTTATCGTTACTCGTGCTGTTTCTGATTTAGCAAATGGGGAAGCAGAGATGTCGTTTGAAGAGTTTCTTGGTAAAGCAGCTCAATCATCAAGTAAAATTGTTGAACAGTTGGTTAATGAAATATAAAAAATAAATAACTTAAAGGTGAAATGAATGGGATTAATTAAAACATATTTTATGCCTAATGATTATGTACAATCTGTATTTCAAATTGATATTGAAAAATTAGCAAATTCTGGTTTTAAAGGTATTATTACAGATTTAGATAATACATTAGTAGGTTGGGACGTTAAAACACCAACGAAAGAAATACAAGAATGGTTTAAAAAGGCAAATGATTTAGGTTTAACGATTACAATAGTATCAAATAATAATGAAAAACGTGTTTCCGGTTTTTCGAAAGACTTAGACGTTGATTTTATCTTTAAAGCTAGAAAACCTATGGGAAGAGCTTTTAAAAAAGCGATACAACACATGAATATTAAACCAGAAGAAACAATCGTTATAGGTGACCAAATGCTTACAGACGTACTTGGTGGCAATAATAACGGTCTATATACTATCATGGTAGTTCCTGTCAAAAAGACAGATGGATTTTTAACTAGACTAAATAGAATAATCGAACGTCGATTATTAAACTATTTTAAAAGAAAAGGTTATATTACATGGGAGGAAAATTGATTGGATGAAACTTTAAAATGTATCGGTTGTGGCGCTCCTTTACAATCTGAAGATAAAAACGCACCTGGGTATGTGCCAGAACATAATTTATTTAGAGATGATGTTATATGCCAACGTTGTTTTAGATTAAAAAATTATAATGAAATACAAGATGTAGGAATGGATAGTGAAGATTTTTTAAATTTATTAAATGGATTATCCGATAGACAAGGGATTATCGTTAACGTAGTTGATGTTTTTGACTTTGAAGGATCGTTTATTAATGCTTTAAAACGAATTGTAGGAAATAAGAAAATCATTTTGGCAGCGAATAAATTAGATCTTTTACCAAGACAAATTAACCAACGTCGTGTAAAAGAATGGTTAAAAAGAACAGCTAGAAAGTATGGATTAGAAGCTGAAGAGGTGGTATTAATATCAGCTCATAAAGGATGGGGTATTGATGCACTTTTAGAATCAATCAACCGTTTTAGAAATCATCAAGATGTTTATATCGTTGGTACTACAAATGTTGGTAAATCAACTTTAATCAATAAATTAATTGAGCAAAGTGTAGGTGAAAAAGATGTCGTTACAACATCAAGATTTCCAGGTACAACATTAGATATGATAGATATTCCTTTAGATGAGAAAACTTTTATGTATGACACACCTGGCATTATACAAGCGCATCAAATGACCCATTATGTTACTGAAAAAGAATTAAAAGTGATTATTCCTAAGAATGAAATTAAACAACGTGTATTTCAATTAAATGAGGGACAAACTTTATTCTTCGGTGGATTAGCTAGGATAGATTATGTTTCTGGTGGGAAACGACCACTTGTATGTTATTTTTCTAATGATTTAAATATTCATAGAACTAAAACTGAAAAGGCAAATGATTTATGGCGAAAGCAAATAGGACATTTATTAAGTCCACCTAGTAATCCAGAAAAATTTAATATAAGTGATATGAAAGCTGTACGTCTAGAAACAGGGAAAGAAAAACGTGACATTATGATTTCTGGATTGGGCTTTATTACAATCGAAGCAGGTGCAAAAGTGATTGTCCGAGTTCCTAAAAGTGTTGATGTTGTTTTAAGACAATCTATTATGTAGGGAGGATTCATAATGAAATTTGCAGTGATAGGAGATCCGATTTCACATTCATTATCACCAGTGATGCATAATACTAATTTTAAAGTTTTAGGTTTAAATGATACTTATGAAGCATTGCATATACCGGTTCAAGATTTCGATAATATTAAAGAAATAATAACTGAAAAAAATTTAAGTGGATTTAATGTTACTATTCCTCATAAAGAACGCATCATTCCATTCTTAGATGATATTGATGAACAAGCTAAAGCTGTAGGTGCAGTGAATACTGTGAAAATAGAGGGGAATAAATGGATTGGTTATAATACTGATGGTCTTGGATACGTAAAAGGATTAAAACAAGTATATCCTGACTTATCTAATGCATATATTTTAATTCTTGGAGCTGGGGGCGCAAGCAAAGGTATTGCAACTGCACTTTCACAATGTGTACAGCCTAAATTAACTATAGCGAATAGAACAATGAGTCGCTTTGATAATTGGAAATTAGATATTAATGCGATTACCCTACAACAAGCTGAACAATATCTTGATGAGTTTGATATTATTATTAATACAACATCAGCAGGATTAGATAATAATAAAGAGAGTGTAATTCGTCTCAATCAATTATCACCGAATACATTGGTAAGTGATATCATTTATATTCCCTATAAAACATCATTTTTACAACAAGCTGAAGAGAAGGGTAACCCTATTTATAATGGTCTAGATATGTTTGTATATCAAGGTGCTGAGAGCTTTAAAATATGGACTGGCAAAGATGCTGAAATTAAAGAAATGAAATTAGCAGTTTTAAATCAATTAAAAGGAGAATAATATGCTATGCTAACAGGTAAACAAAAAAGATATTTAAGAAGTTTGGCGCATAACATTGATCCAATTTTTCAAATAGGTAAAGCTGGAATTAATGATAATATGATTAGTCAAATAGATGAAACACTAGAAAATAGAGAATTAATTAAAATTCATATACTTCAAAATAATTTTGATGATAAAAACGATTTAGCCCAAACGCTAAGTCAAGCTACTAATAGTGAAGTGGTCCAAGTCATTGGATCAATGATAATCATTTATAGAGAATCTCAAGAAAATAAGGAAATTTCATTACCATAATTCTATGAAAAAAATTGTTTTATACGGCGGACAATTCAATCCTATTCATACTGCACATATGTTAGTAGCTAATGAAGTATTTCATAAAATTAAACCGGATGTTTTCTATTTTTTACCAAGTTATATGGCTCCACTTAAAGAACATAACGATTACTTAGATGCTCATTATCGCATCAAAATGATTAATATGGTAATCGAGCAGTTAGGTTTCGGAAATATTTGTTATGCAGAATTAGAAAGAAAAGGTCAAAGTTATACGTATGATACATTAAAAGCTTTAATTGACCAAAATCCTTACGATAAGTTTTATTTTGTAATAGGATCAGACCAATATGATCAACTTGATAAATGGTATAAAATAGATGAATTAAAGCAAATGATTATCTTTATAGTAGTAAATAGAGAAAAAAATATTCAAAAGGTTGATGAAAATATGATTTCCATATCTATTCCAAGAATGGATATTAGTTCATCAATGATTAGACAACGTGTAAAAGATAAAAAAACAATTGATATTTTAGTCCCTCGAAATGTTAGTAAATATATTAGAGAGGAAGGATTCTATGAACACTAAAGAAGCAAAAGAACTTATCGAAAATAAATTGCCCGAAAAGCGTTTTAAACATTCTCTTAGAGTAGCTGACACAGCAGTTAAGCTTGCTGAAATCTATGATGGAGATAAAAGTAAAGCAGAGTTAGCAGGCATTTTACATGATTATTGTAAATATGATGATTTAGGAAAAATGTATCAAGTCGTTCGCCAACATGATTTAGATAGCAATTTGTTAAGTTATGGAAGTGAAATTCTTCATGGACCTGTATGTGCAGCATTAATGAAGGCTGATTATGGCATCGAAGATGAAGAAACATTATTAGCCATTAAATATCACACTACTGGTCGTAAAGAAATGACAAAAACTGAAAAATTGGTATTTATTGCTGACTATATAGAACCTGGTAGAAAAACTCCAGGAGTTGAAGAAATTAGAGATATGGCATACAATCAAGGTAGCTTAGATAAAACAATTTATGAAATATCAAAGCGAACAGTGTTATTTTTAATTAGTAAAGATATTACTGTTTATGGTTCTACAATTGAATGTTTAAATTATTATAATTATAGTGATCAAAAGATAAAGGATGATTAAATGAATTCAGAAGAATTATTAAATATTGCTGTCACAGCGACAGAAGATAAAAAAGCAGAAGATATTGTTTCTCTTAATATGCAAGGTATTAGTGATATGACTGATTATTTTGTAGTGTGTCACGGTAACAATGAACGTCAAGTTCAATCAATTGCTAGAGCAGTAAAAGAAAAAGTGCATGAAAATAATATTGAAGTAAAGCGTATGGAAGGTTATCAAAGTGCAAGATGGGTCTTAATTGATTTAGCAGACGTAGTAGTTCATATTTTCCATAAAGATGAACGCAATTACTATAATATAGAGAAACTTTATCAAGATGCTCCAATAGAATCATATAATCAGGTAGCATATTAAAATGATGCAATACACCGAAATGAGTAAAGTTTATGATCAGCTTACTCAAGATCAACCTTATGAAGAATGGTTTAATATTGTAAAATATTATACAAGAACAATGTCTTCTAATGATTCAATAAATATTCTTGATATTGGTTGTGGCACTGGAAGTTTAACGCAATTACTTCCTTCTATTGGCACGGTTACGGGCATGGATTTAAGTACAGACATGTTATCTATTGCTGCAAATAAATCTAATCAAGTTACTTGGTTAGAAGGTGACATGACCGATTTTTCATTAAATACAACATATGATGTTGTAACAATATTTTGTGATTCCCTGAATTATTTACCTGATATTGATGATATCGTAAATACGTTTAATTGTGTATTTAATCATTTATCTGATTTAGGAATGTTTATATTCGATATTCATACGATATATAAAATGAACACAGCATTTAATAATCAATGTTATATTGATGATAATGATGACATATTTTTAGCGTGGGAAGCTATAAAAGGTGAAGAACCTTATAGTGTTTATCATGATATGAGCTTCTTTTTAAAACAGCATAATGGTAATTATCACCGTTTTAATGAATCACACTATCAAAGAACATTTGAAAAGGATTTCTATATTCGATTGTTAAAACAAACTGGATTTAATCGTATTGAAACTTTTGTAGACTTTGACATCAATAATCATAATGAAAAAGGTGACAGATTGTTTTTTGTTGCTTATAAATAAAATAAAGTAAACTCATCTTCTTATACGTTTATACATATAAGGAGATGAGTTTTTGTTTAAGTATAGAAATGAAATAATTCAATTATTAACTAAGTGGAAGACTCATATCATCATTTTAATTGCAGTAGTGTTACTTTTTATAGTGATTCTCATGCTTATGAAAAATAATGAGCCTTCAGAATATATGACAACATCTAATGCTAACAATAGCCAATTTAATAATAATGAAAAATATAATAAAAATAAAAATGATAATAATTTATCCACTTCTTCTAAAGAAAATTCAACTATTTATGTAGATGTCAAAGGAGCGGTTAAATTACCAGATGTTTATGAAATGAAAAAGAACGATAGAGTTAAAGATGTACTAAAAAAAGCTAAAGTTTCTGAAAATGCTGATATTACAAAAATCAATTTATCTGAAAAACTTACTGATCAAAAAATGATTTATATACCTAATAAAAATGAAACGAAAATAAATGCTACACCCACTAATCAAAGTGATTTAAATACTTCTGAAAGTATTAAAGTCAATCTTAACACAGCAAATGAAAGAGAATTGCTTAATGTTCCAGGTATAGGTCCAACTAAAGTGAAAGAGATTATTAAATACAGAGAGGAAAAGGGACAATTTAATAAGGTTGAAGACTTAAAACAAGTAAGAGGAATTGGAGGGAAAACTTTCGAGAAACTTAAAGATTACTTTACTACATAAATTAAATTGGAAGAATTTTTAATATAAATTATAATAGATATATATTTTTTTAAGGAGTTGAACTTTATGGATAGAATAAAATGGGACGAATATTTTATGGCACAAAGCCATTTGCTTGCATTACGTTCTACATGTCAACGACTATCAGTAGGCGCAACAATTGTAAAGGACAATAGAATAATTGCAGGAGGTTATAATGGCTCAGTAGCAGGAGAAGTTCACTGTATTGATGTAGGATGTTTAATAGAAGATGGTCATTGTATTAGAACCATTCACGCAGAAATGAATGCATTATTACAATGCGCAAAACAAGGTGTATCATCAGATAATGCAACGATATATGTCACACATTTTCCTTGTTTAAACTGTACTAAGTCTATTATTCAAGCAGGTATTAAGAAAATATACTATGCAAAAGATTATCATAATCATAAATATGCTATTAAATTATTAAATCAAGCAGGTATTGAGTATGAAAAAATACCATTTTCTGCTAATAAAATAGCTGAATTTTTAACTAAAGAATGTTAGTTGTTTTATATGCACTTTCTTTTTTAAGTGGTATATTATGGGTTCATCTTAAATTATTTTCAATTTTAATATTTGCTATTATATTAATTATTGTGTATCGAAAGAGTATTCCTTTATACCACTATTTATTAATTTTATCCTTTTTCTTTCTAGCTTTATTTCAAGTACACCATACTTTGAAAACAAATCATTTTATACTCCAAAATTTAAAAGTCCACAGTAATATAAATTCAAAAGTAACGTTTCAAAATGATATAAAACAATTCAATCAAATTATTAAAGGACAATTTCAATATAAACATAATAATTATCACTTTACTTTTAAAAGTCCACAATTGAAAGCTAAAGATTTAAAAAATCGAGAATGTAAAATTAATGGAAATATCACAAATAGTATTCATAATGAAGTCTATGTTTATATCGATCAAATAGATAATAAACATTGTACTAAAGTTAATCATATAAGTTTTATAGATAAACACCTAAATTATATTCAAAACAAGTTATACCATTCTTCGTTAAAATATCCAGAGAGAGTCTTAGCTTTAATTACTGGAGATACTAGTGCAATTGATACAGATTACTTAGATAAAGTTAAAGCGATAGGTATTTATCATTTACTTGCTGTCAGTGGATCACACGTTGCTACCATTATTTTTATCATTCAATATAGTTTGGTCAGGTTTAATATTCCAAAATTATTTATACGAGTTTTTATTATTATGATACTAATACTATTTATTTTTTATACAAATTTTGCACCGAGTGCTTTAAGAGCAGTTTTAACCGCTATTACTTTTTTTATTATCCCTAAGACTTTTAAAATTTCGTCTATAAGTGTATTATCGTTAGTCTTTTTATTTATGACAATTTGGAATATGAATTTTGCTTATGACATTGGATTTCAATTTTCTTTCATCATTACTTTTTTTATACTATTTTCTAAGCCATTATTTAATAATCAATCAATTTTAAAGAATTATATTTATATAACAATTATCGCTCAATTTTCATCCATGATTATTAGTATTTACCATTTTAATCAGTTTCAATGGATTGGTTTTATTTCTAATGTAATATTTGTCCCATTATATTCTTTCATTATTTTTCCACTTTCTATTGTTCTATTTACTTTCTATCATTTCTTTAGTGACTTGCGATGTATAAATATGGTTGCAAATCAATTATTTGAACTGCACGATAGAATAATGCAACCGTTCATTTTATTTAGAAATTACCAAATAAATATCGCTGATCAATCAAATTTAAGTCTACTCTACTGTTTCATTTTATTAACTCTACTAACTATATTTATATGTTATAAAAATTATAGAGCATTCTTAATTATAATTATCTTATTTATAATATTTATAAAATTAACTAATCAACCATTAGCGACGACGTTTACTGCTTTAAATGTTGGTCAAGGTGATAGTTTTCTTTTTCAAACAAAAAATAATGAAACTGTGATGGTAGATACTGGTGGTAAAGTAGTTCAAACGAAGATTAAAGATAATCATAATATTGCGAAATATCATATTATTCCTACTTTAAAATCTAGAGGAATATCAAAAATTGATCACTTAATTCTTACTCATCCACATAATGATCATATAGGCGAATTTCCTTATTTAGCACAAAATATAAGAATTAAAAATTTATATTTATATATAAAAAGTTATTCAGTAGATCAAATTAAAACTATACATACATTTTGTAGTATATATCATATAAAAGTTATTGATGTTTTAGAGACTAATAATATTCAGTTGAAAGAAGCTAAAATATCATTTTTAAATGCTTTTATTGATTCCAATGAAGACAAAAATGCACAAAGTATAATTTCATTAATAGAGTACAAAAATTACAAATTATTATTGATGGGCGACGCAATTGAAGAAAATGAAAATTTATTATTAAAGAAATATCATTTACCGTTAATTGATGTTCTAAAAGTTGGACACCATGGCAGTAAAACAAGTAGTTCAAAACATTTTTTAGAAATCATACAACCTAAAATTAGTATGATTTCAAGTGGAAAAAATAATACTTTTCATTTGCCTAATAACGAAACGATAGATAAATTAGAGAAAATTAATTCTCATATCTACAATACTCAAACTGATGGAGAAATTACTTTAAATCTCGATAATCAACTTATATCATCCTTTAATAGAAGTTAATGATAGAGAATAATAATTACACAATGCTATAATAACTTAATGGTATAATTTTGAAAGGGTGCAAGTTTACATGGCTAATAATATAATGGCTATATACGGAGAAGTGCCAGAACTAGTGGAGAAAAAAAGTAATGAAATCGTAGAAAGTTACTTAAATGAAAAAAAAGACGATTTTAACTATGTTAAATATAATCTTTATGATACAAGTTTTAATCAGATTATAGAAGAAGCATTAACAATGCCTTTTATTTCAGAGAAAAAAGCTATTGTTGTTAAAAATGCTTTTATTTTTACAGGTGAGAAAGTTTCAAAAGATATCCAACCGAACAACGAACAAGTAAACGAATTTTTAGAAAAATATGATGGAGAAAACTTTATCATTTTTGAAGTGTATCAAAATAAATTAGATGAAAGAAAGAAAATTACTAAGACTTTAAAAAAGACAAGCAAGCTAGCTAAAGTTGAACAGATGTCTGAACAAGAGATTAAAAATTGGATAAAAAATAAACTTTATGAAAATTTTAAAGATATTAAACAGGATGCATTAGATTTATTTATAGAATTAACTGGTATTAACTTTAATATAGTTTCGCAAGAATTAGAAAAAATTATTTTATTCTTAGGAGAGCGAACAACTATAAATAAAAAAGATGTTGAAGAGATTATTAATAGAAGTTTAGAACAAAATGTTTTTCTTTTAACTGAATATATACAAAAAGGGGAAAAATATAAAGCCATTCAACTTATTAAAGATTTAATAGTAATGAAAGAAGAACCTATTAAACTATTGGCATTAATAACAAGTAATTATCGATTATATTATCAATGTAAAATTTTAAGTCGAAAAGGATATAGCGGACAACAAATTGCTAAAACAATTAATGTGCACCCATACCGAGTTAAATTGGCTTTAAATCAAGTAAAACATTATCAATTAACTCATTTGTTAAATATTATTGATCAATGTGCAGAAACTGATTATAAGTTAAAATCCTCATATATGGATAAACAACTGATTTTAGAATTATTTATTCTTTCTTTATAAATAAAAAAAGTTCAAGCTAATCGCTTGAACTTTTTAAATGATTATTTGCTTGAAGACATTAATTGAGATTTAATGCGGTCAGCTTTATTTGAATGAATTAAGTTACTGTGTGCAGCTTTATCAACTGATTTAATTGCGAAGTTAACTAATTCAGCTTTATTATCAGCATTATTTTCAATTGCTGATTTAGCATTTTTCACTGCAGTACGCATAGCGTTTTTTTGTGAAATATTACGTGCTTCAGCAGTTTCAGTTGTTCTTACACGTTTAATAGCAGATTTAATATTTGGCATTACTGTCACCTCCTAAAAGTGATCTAAGCATATCAAATTTTATTTTGATTACAACAAGAAATATTTTATCAAAACATGAATATTTGTGCAATCATTTATTAACATTAAACCTATTTATTTACAAAAAGAACGATATTAACTATTGGAAACCTTTATACAACACTTTATAATTGTTATGTAGTTTAAGAAAAACCTTAAAATTAAAAGTAAATAAAGAATCTTCACATGATGATTCTTTTCTCTTAAATTTGCAAATAATGATTAAAAACGATATTATGTCAAAGATGTATACATATACGGGTAAATTTACGAAAGCGAGAATGATAAGTTATGGATATGCAAGAACGCTATAACCGAAGAGATAATATAAGAAACTTTTCTATAATTGCTCATATTGATCATGGTAAATCAACGTTAGCAGATAGAATTTTAGAAAATACTAAATCTGTAGAAACTAGAGAAATGCAAAATCAATTGCTTGATTCAATGGATCTTGAAAGAGAGCGCGGTATTACAATTAAATTAAATGCTGTTAGATTAAAATATGAATCTAAAGATGGACAGACTTATACGTTTCATTTAATCGATACTCCAGGGCACGTCGATTTCTCATATGAAGTTTCTCGTTCATTAGCTGCATGTGAAGGCGCTATTTTAGTAGTTGACGCTGCACAAGGCATCGAGGCTCAAACTCTTGCTAATGTTTACTTAGCACTAGATAATGATTTAGAACTCTTACCGGTAGTAAATAAAATAGATCTACCCGCTGCTGAACCAGAAAGAGTAAAACAAGAATTAGAAGATGTTATTGGCTTAGATAAAGATGAAGTTGTGTTAGCAAGTGCCAAATCAAATATTGGTATCGATGAAATCTTAGAAAAAATTGTTGAAGTTGTTCCTCCACCAGAAGGAGATCCTAGTGCACCGCTTAAAGCTCTTATTTTTGATTCAGAGTACGATCCTTATCGAGGCGTTATTTCTTCTATTCGAGTAATGGAAGGTGTTGTAAAAGCTGGAGATCGTATCAAAATGATGGCAACAGGAAAAGAGTTTGAAGTTACTGAGGTTGGGATTAATACTCCTAAACAACTACCAATTGAAGAACTTACAGTAGGCGATGTTGGATATATTATTGCAAGTATTAAAAATGTCGACGATTCACGTGTTGGGGATACTATCACTCATGTAGATAGACCAGCAGATGCTCCGTTAAAAGGGTATAAAAAGATGAATCCAATGGTTTATTGTGGATTGTTCCCAATTGATAATAAAGATTATAACGATTTAAGAGAAGCTCTTGAAAAACTTCAATTAAATGATGCATCATTAGAATTTGAACCAGAATCATCACAAGCACTGGGATTTGGATTTAGAACAGGATTCTTAGGTATGCTACATATGGAAATTATTCAAGAGAGAATTGAACGAGAATTTGGAATAGAATTAATTGCGACTGCACCTTCAGTTATATATAAATGTGAAATGAATGATGGTTCAGAAGTTACAGTTGATAATCCATCTCAAATGCCTGAACGTGATAGAATTAAAGCGATTTATGAACCATATGTAAAAGCGACAATGATGGTGCCAAATGACTATGTTGGAGCAGTTATGGAACTGTGTCAACGTAAACGTGGCCAATTTATAAATATGGATTACTTAGATGATATCCGTGTGAATATCGTTTATGAAATTCCATTATCAGAAGTTGTATTTGATTTCTTTGACCAATTAAAATCTAATACGAAAGGCTATGCTTCATTTGATTATGAATTTATTGAAAATAAAGAAAGTAATTTAGTTAAAATGGATATTTTATTAAATGGTGACAAAGTAGATGCACTTAGTTTTATCGTTCACAGAGATTTTGCATATGAACGAGGTAAAGCTCTTGTTGAAAAATTAAAAACACTTATTCCTAGACAACAATTCGAAGTTCCAGTTCAAGCTGCAATAGGTCAAAAAATTGTGGCCCGAACTAATATTAAATCTATGGGTAAAAACGTGTTATCTAAGTGTTATGGTGGAGATATCAGCCGTAAACGTAAATTACTTGAAAAACAAAAAGCTGGTAAAGCAAAAATGAAAGCTGTTGGTAACGTAGACATACCACAAGATGCTTTCTTAGCTGTTCTTAAAATGGATGATGAATAGGTTATTAATGCGAGGCTGGAACCCAGAATCATGTGTTCCAACCTCGTTTGTGTTTTAAAAACTTAAAAATGAGGGTGTAACGATGTCAATAAAAAGTGCATATATTCATATACCTTTTTGCGTTAGGATTTGTACATATTGTGATTTTAATAAGTACTTTATTAACAAACAACCAGTAGATGAGTATATTTCTGCATTAATTAAAGAAATGAAAACAAGTGAAATTAGAAATCTTGAAACAATGTACGTTGGAGGAGGTACGCCTACAGCTTTAAATCTCAAGCAACTTGAAAGACTTTTAAAAGCAATACAGTCAACTTTTTCAATTAAAGGTGAATATACATTTGAAGCAAATCCCGATGAATTAACCTTAGATAAAGTGAAATTACTACACTCATATGGTGTAAATAGAATTTCTATGGGCGTACAAACATTTAAACCAGAATTACTAAAAATTCTAGGTAGAACACATAAAACTCAAGATATATATAATGCTGTAGAGTATGCTAAAAAAGCAAATATTGAATCGATTAGTTTAGACCTAATGTATCATTTACCAACTCAAACATTAGAAGATTTTTCAGATAGTCTTAATAGAGCAATACAAATGGATATAGATCATATTTCAAGTTATGGATTAATTTTAGAACCTAAAACTCAATTTTATAATATGTATCGAAAAGGCAAATTAAAATTGCCAAACGAAGATATAGGAGCTGAAATGTACCAATATTTAATGAATGTTTTAGGAGAAACCTCATTTAAACAATATGAAATCTCAAATTTCGCTAAGTCTCATCATGAATCAAGGCATAATAAGACTTACTGGCTAAATGAAGAATATTATGGTTTTGGAGCAGGCGCAAGTGGATATGTAAATGGGGAACGCTATTCGAATCTCAATCCTGTTAATCATTACATCAATGCTATTAATAATCATCAACGTCCTATTTTAACTTCCAATTTTCCTACTCATTCAGAAAGAATGGAAGAAGAAATGTTTTTAGGATTAAGAATGAATAAAGGTGTCGATAAAGTTAAATTTCTTTCAAAATTTGGTACCTCAATGGATAAAGTATTTGGTGAGACAATAAATAATCTGAAAAAGAAAAATTTACTTTATGAAAGAGATAACCATATTTCATTGACCAATAAGGGAAAAATCATTGGAAATGAAGTTTTTGAAGCATTTCTATTAAATTAATAAATTTTTTTGAAAAATAAGAGCTTTAACGTTGACTTACTTTGACCAATTTGTTAAATTATAATTAGCACTTGAGACAAAGGAGTGCTAATGAGGTGAAGACATGATTACAAATAGGCAATTAAGCATTTTAAATGCAATTGTTGAAGATTATGTTGATTTAGGACAACCGATAGGTTCTAAAACCTTAATTGATAGACATAACTTAAATGTAAGCCCAGCTACTATTAGAAATGAAATGAAGTATTTGGAAGAGTTGAATTTTTTAGAAAAAATACATTCATCTTCAGGGCGTGCACCTTCTGAACAAGGTTTTAGATTATACGTCAATCAATTGTTAAAACAAACATCTCATCAAAAACAAAATAAAGTTCAACGTTTAAATCAACTTTTGATTGAGAATCATTATGATATTTCTTCAGCCCTTAGTTATTTTGCTGATGAATTATCAATAAAATCTCAATATGCAACGTTGGTTGTTCGACCTAATCACAAAACAGATATTATAAATAATGTTCATTTGATTCGTGCAAATTCGTCTATAATTATAATGGTCATCATCTATAATTCTGGACATGTAGAACATTTACATTTAAGTGAATCAATGGAGTTTGGCGATGAAAGGTTAACAAGGATTTCAAATTTTCTGACTGATAATTATTATAAAAGTCAATTTGATTTTAATAAGAAATTAAAACAATTTACAAATTCTATGGCGGAACAATCCTTTATAAATGAATTAACTATCATGCTAACTTCTCATCTCCATAAACAAAGTAATAGCATTTTTATGGGTGGAAAGGTTAAACTTATTGATGCACTGAACGAAACCAATGTTTCTTCTATTCAGCCAATTTTACAATATCTAGAATCAGAAAAAATTATCGAGTTACTAGAAGATATTTCCACTTCTGAAATTAATGTTAAAATTGGCCACGAAATAGATGAAGGGTTAAGTGATATTTCAATTATAACGAGCCAGTACCATTTTGATGATGCACTAAAAGGACAAATTGCGGTTATCGGACCAACTGCGATGCATTATCAAAATGTGATTCAATTACTTAATCAAATATGGTGAATCTAATTGTAATTATATTGGAGGGCATAAAATGACAGAAAAAGACGAATCAGTGAAAAATAACACTGAACATACTGAAGAAAATGAAAACGTTAAAAACGAAGCGTCGTCTTCAAATGATGTAGAAAATAATCCTTCTGAAGAAGAATTAAATAATGAATCTACATCTGAACATGATAATGATGATAAAAATGATCAATCTAAAGACGAAGAAATTCAACAATTACAATTAAAAGCAAATGAAAATGAAGAAAAATATTTAAGATTATATGCTGAATTCGAAAATTATAAGCGTCGAATTCGAAATGAAAATGAAACAAATAAAAAATATCAAGCTCAACCCGTGCTTACTGATATTTTACCTACTATCGATAACATTGAACGTGCACTTCAAATTGAGGGTAATGACGAATCATTTAAATCTCTCAAAAAAGGCGTTCAAATGATTCATGAAAGCTTATTAAGAGCATTAAAAGACAATGGCTTAGAAGAAATTGAGTCTGAAGGTCAAGAATTCGATCCAAACTTCCATCAAGCTGTTGTTCAAGATGACAATCCTGATTTCAATTCTGGTGAAATCACTCAAGAATTACAAAAAGGGTATAAATTAAAAGATAGAGTTTTAAGACCATCTATGGTCAAAGTTAATCAATAAGATTTAAATTTGAAAAATTTTTAAAATTGGAGGAATTTTATTATGAGTAAAGTAATAGGTATTGACTTAGGTACTACAAATTCTTGCGTATCTGTATTAGAAGGAGACGAACCTAAAGTAATTCAAAATCCTGAAGGTGCTAGAACAACTCCATCAGTTGTGGCATTTAAAAATGGAGAAACTCAAGTAGGTGAAGTTGCTAAACGTCAAGCAATTACAAACCCAAATACTGTACAATCAATTAAACGTCATATGGGTACAGATTATAAAGTAGATATTGACGGCAAATCATATACACCACAAGAACTTTCAGCAATGATTTTACAAAATTTAAAAAACACTGCTGAAAGTTATTTAGGAGATAAAGTGGATAAAGCAGTAATTACTGTGCCTGCTTATTTCAATGATGCTGAACGTCAAGCTACTAAAGATGCTGGTAAAATTGCTGGTTTAGAAGTAGAACGTATTATTAACGAACCAACAGCTGCAGCATTAGCTTATGGTTTAGATAAAACTGAACAAGATCAAAAAGTTTTAGTATTTGACTTAGGTGGCGGTACTTTCGACGTTTCTATTCTTGAATTAGGCGATGGCGTATTCGAAGTATTATCAACTGCAGGGGATAACAAACTTGGAGGGGACGACTTTGACCAAGTAATCATCGACTATTTAGTATCAGAATTCAAAAAAGAAAATGGTGTTGACTTATCACAAGATAAAATGGCGTTACAACGTCTTAAAGACGCTGCAGAAAAAGCTAAAAAAGATTTATCTGGTGTATCTCAAACACAAATCTCATTACCATTCATTTCAGCTGGAGAAAATGGTCCATTACACTTAGAAATCAACTTAACTCGTTCTAAATTTGAAGAATTAGCTGATTCATTAATCAGAAGAACAATGGAACCAACTCGTCAAGCACTTAAAGATGCTGGCTTATCTACTTCTGAAATTGATGAAGTTATCCTAGTTGGTGGTTCAACTCGTATTCCTGCAGTACAAGAAGCAGTTAAAAAAGAAATTGGTAAAGAACCTCATAAAGGTGTAAACCCAGATGAAGTTGTTGCAATGGGTGCTGCTATCCAAGGTGGCGTAATTACTGGTGATGTTAAAGACGTTGTATTATTAGACGTAACTCCATTATCATTAGGTATCGAAATTATGGGTGGTCGTATGAATACGTTAATTGAACGTAATACAACAATTCCAACATCAAAATCTCAAGTATATTCAACAGCAGCTGACAATCAACCAGCAGTAGACATTCACGTATTACAAGGTGAACGTCCAATGGCTTCAGATAATAAAACATTAGGTAGATTCCAATTAACTGATATTCCACCAGCTCCACGTGGTGTACCTCAAATTGAAGTAACATTTGATATTGATAAAAACGGTATCGTAAACGTTACTGCAAAAGACTTAGGTACAAATAAAGAACAAAATATCACTATTCAATCAAGTTCTGCATTATCTGATGAAGAAATTGATCGTATGGTTAAAGATGCTGAAGAAAATGCTGAAGCAGATAAACAACGTCGTGAAGAAGTAGACTTAAGAAACGAAGCAGACAGCTTAGTATTCCAAGTTGAAAAAACAATTAAAGACTTAGGTGAAAATATCAGTGAAGAAGACAAATCAAATGCTGAAAGCAAAAAAGATGCGCTTAAATCAGCATTAGAAGGTCAAGATTTAGATGATATTAAAGCTAAAAAAGAAGAATTAGAACAAGTAATTCAAGAATTATCTGCTAAAGTATATCAACAAGCTCAACAAGCTCAACAACAAGCACAAGGTAGTTCACAACAATCAAATGATAGCAATGTTGAAGACGCTGAGTTCAAAGAAGTTAAAGACGACGAAGATAAAAAATAAAGCTAATCGTTTATAACGTTTACTATGTAAACATTTATAAATGTAAGCCAAAAAGTCAAAGTCAATTGAACATTGGCTTTGACTTTTTCTTTTATAGTTAAGATACTTGAGTATGTGTTTAAATTATAAAATTTAGAAAGGGAGAGATACTTGTGGCTAAAAGAGATTATTATGAAGTTCTTGGCGTAAGTAAAGATGCTTCAAAAGATGAAATAAAAAAAGCATATCGTAAATTATCAAAAAAATATCATCCGGACATCAATAAAGAAGAAGGCGCCGATGAAAAGTTTAAAGAAATTTCTGAAGCATACGAAGTTCTAAGTGATGACAATAAACGTGCAAATTATGATCAATTTGGACATAGCGGTGCCCAAGGTGGATTTGGTAGTCAAGGATTTGGTGGACAAGACTTCAGTGGCTTCGGTGGAGGCTTTGAAGATATATTTAGCTCATTCTTTGGTGGTTCACGTCAAAGAGAT
The DNA here is from genome assembly GCF_001809305.1 of Staphylococcus sp. HMSC072H03. NCBI lineage: Bacteria > Bacillati > Bacillota > Bacilli > Caryophanales > Staphylococcaceae > Staphylococcus > Staphylococcus sp. HMSC072H03. The sequence goes on along the minus strand of NZ_KV796881.1, from coordinate 483,780 downwards.
CCAAATGCACCTAGAAAAGGTGACGACTTACAATACACTATGACTTTAGAATTCGATGAAGCTGTTTTTGGTACTAAAAAAGAAATTTCTATTCGAAAAGATGTTACCTGTCATACATGTCATGGTGATGGTGCTAAACCAGGCACAAGTAAAAAAACATGTAGCTATTGTCATGGTTCAGGACATGTATCTGTTGAACAAAATACAATTTTAGGACGCGTAAGAACTGAGCAAACTTGTCCTAAGTGTGAGGGTAGTGGTCAAGAATTTGAAGAACCATGTCCAACTTGTCATGGTAAAGGGACTGAAAATAAAACAGTAAAATTAGAAGTAACTGTACCTGAAGGTGTAGACAATGAACAACAAATCCGTCTTGCTGGTGAAGGTGCACCTGGTGAAAATGGCGGTCCTCATGGTGATCTTTATGTAGTATTCCGTGTTAAACCTTCTGATAAATTTAGAAGAGATGGCGATGATTTATTCTATGAACTTAACATTAGCTTCCCACAAGCATCACTTGGCGATGAAATCAAAGTACCAACTCTAAACAGTAATGTTATGCTTACAATTCCTGCTGGTACTCAAACTGGTAAACAATTCCGTCTTAAAGAGAAAGGCGTTAAAAATGTTCATGGATATGGACATGGTGATTTATTTGTTAATATAAAAGTTGTCACACCAAATAAACTAACTGATAGACAAAAAGAATTAATGAGAGAATTTGCGGAAATCAGTGGTGAAAATCCGGAAGAACAACCTTCTAATTTTAAAGACAAAGCTCGTAAATTCTTTAGAGGTGAATAATCATGAACTGGACAGAATTTGCAGTCACTGTAAATCATGAAGTTGAACCTTTAGTCACTAACATATTAGAAAACTATGGTTCAAATGGAGTAGTTATAGAAGATTCAAATGATTTAATTAATCAACCTACTGATAAATTTGGTGAAATCTACGAATTAAAAAAAGAAGATTATCCTGAACAAGGTGTGAGATTAAAAGCATACTTTAACGAATTGAAATATAACACTCAATTTAAAAATAAATTAAAAAATGAAATATTAAATTTGGACCTTATAGATGATTCAGTAGTTGAGTTTTCAGCAAAGACTATTGCTGAAGTAGATTGGGCTAATGAATGGAAAAACTATTTTCATCCTTTTAGAGCTTCTGAGAGATTTACGATTGTTCCAAGTTGGGAAGATTATTCAAAAGAATCAGAAGATGAATTGTGTATAGAATTAGATCCCGGAATGGCTTTTGGTACTGGAGATCATCCAACAACAAGTATGTGTCTAAAAGCGATTGAAACTTATGTAACACCAGATTCTTCAGTTATTGATGTAGGTACAGGTTCTGGTATATTAAGTATCGCTAGTCACTTATTAGGTGTTAAAAGAATTAAAGCCTTAGATATAGACGAAATGGCTGTTGGTGTGGCTAAGGAGAATTTTAGAAAAAATCATTGCGAAAATGCTATTGAAGCAATTCCCGGTAATTTATTAAAAGAAGAAAATGAAAAATTTGATGTAGTTATCGCAAATATTTTAGCTCATATTATTGATGAAATGATTGAAGATGCTTATAATACACTAAATGAAGATGGTTATTTTATAACTTCAGGTATTATAGAAGAAAAACATGAAGATATACTGTCACATATGAAGCGTGTTGGATTTAATATTGTATCAATCAATCATGACAATGGATGGGTTTGCATTGTTGGTCAGAAAGTGAGTGAATAATTTGCAACGATACTTTATCAATCAAAACGCTGATTCTCATCAGCGTTTTTTTATTACCAATGAAGAAGATATACATCATATCAAAAATGTAATGAGAAATACGATTGGTAACAAAATTATAATTAATTTTAATGATAAAAAAGTATTTATTACTGAAATTACACATATAAGTTCTAATCAAATTGAAGTTTTACCAATAAACCAATTAGATATTGACACTGAATTACCAGTTGATGTAACGATTTGTAGTGGTTTAATAAAAGCTGATAAATATGAATGGTTGCTTCAAAAAAGTACAGAATTGGGTGCCAATCATTTTATTTCAGTGGGTATGGATCGATCTGTAGTTAAATTACAAGAGAACAAGGTACAAAAGAAAATAGATAGATGGCAAAAGATTGTAAAAGAAGCTGCTGAACAAAGTTATAGACTTGTTATTCCAGATGTTAAATTTCAGTCGAATTTAAAAGTAATTTATGATACCATAAATAATTATGACTATGTGTTAATAGCATATGAAGACGAAGCCAAGCATGGTGAAAAAAGTCGATTTAAAAATATTTTAAACAACTTTCAAACGAATGATCGTGTGTTAATCATATTTGGACCTGAAGGTGGTTTTTCCGATAAGGAAATTGATCTCTTTAGGGAGGTAAGCTTAAACATTGGTTTAGGCCCTAGAATATTAAGAGCAGAAACTGCGCCACTATATGCACTTAGTGCTATAAGTTTTGAGAAAGAATTGATGGGGTGAATTAAATGGCAACAGTAGCGTTTCATACTTTAGGTTGTAAAGTAAACCATTATGAAACTGAAGCAATATGGCAATTATTTAAAGATGCTAATTATGAAAGAGTAGATTTTGAAACTAATGCAGATGTATATGTCATTAATACTTGCACCGTGACTAATACAGGTGATAAAAAAAGTAGACAAGTCATTAGAAGAGCAATACGTCGTAATCCTGATGCAGTAGTATGTGTTACAGGTTGTTATGCACAAACATCTTCTGCTGAAATTATGGAGATTCCAGGCGTAGATGTCGTTGTTGGTACTCAAGACAGACATAAATTACTTAGTTATATTGATCAATTTAGAGAAGAACGTCAACCAATTAATGGTGTTGGAAATATTATGAAAAATCGTACATATGAAGAATTAGATGTACCTTATTTTACGGATAGAACTCGTGCATCTCTAAAAATCCAAGAAGGTTGTAATAACTTTTGTACGTTTTGTATTATTCCATGGGCACGTGGTTTAATGCGCTCTAGAGATCCTGAAAAAGTAGTTGAACAAGCAACACAGTTAGTTCAATCTGGATATAAAGAAATTGTATTAACTGGTATTCATACCGGTGGATACGGTCAAGATTTAAAAAATTATAATTTAGCTCAATTACTCAGAGATCTTGAGGAAATTGATGGTTTAGAAAGAATTAGAATTTCTTCAATTGAAGCCAGTCAACTTACTGATGAAGTCATTGATGTTCTAAAAAATTCTAATAAAGTGGTTAGACATTTACATGTACCATTACAATCAGGTTCAGATACAGTATTAAAACGTATGCGCCGTAAATATACTATGGAACATTTTTCTGAAAGACTAACAAAGTTACATGATGCATTACCTGATTTAGCGGTTACAAGTGATGTTATAGTAGGTTTCCCAGGAGAAACTGCAGAAGAATTCCAAGAAACATATGATTTTATAGTTAAACATAAATTCTCAGAGTTACATGTTTTCCCGTATTCACAACGTATTGGTACACCTGCTGCACGTATGGATGATCAAATTGATGAGTCAATTAAAAATGAACGTGTACATAAACTTATTGCTTTAAGTGACCAACTTGCTAAAGAATACGCATCAAAATTTGAAAATGAAGTTTTAGAAGTGATTCCAGAAGAAGTAGGAGAAACAAAAGATACATTAGTAGGTTACGCAGATAATTATATGAAAGTTGAATTTGAGGGTAGTGAGGATTTAATCGGTGAGATTGTTAAAGTTAAAATTAATAAAGCTGATTATCCAATTAACATTGGTAGTGCAGTTAGAATCGTTAATCATGCTACTAATAAAACTGAAGAAGGCGTATTATTATAAATTTTTGAAATTATAAAGATTTATAATTGACCATAATTATTTCATATATTATACTAAATAAAGCATAGTTAATTATTTCTATGCAATTATTGACTTTAAGTTTCGTTGATATTTGGAGGGAGGGAAATACAGATGTCTAAAACAGTAGTACGTAAAAACGAATCACTAGAAGATGCATTACGTAGATTTAAACGTTCAGTATCTAAAAGTGGTACTATCCAAGAAGTACGTAAACGTGAATTTTACGAAAAACCAAGTGTAAGACGTAAGAAAAAATCAGAAGCTGCACGTAAACGTAAATTCAAATAATTAATAGCTCTGTTGACTCCCTCAACATGAATGTTAATTATATATATATTCTCTCAATTAGTTAAACTAATTGAGAGTTTTTTTATACAATTGTAATACTATAATATAGTATTTATTTCATGTATAATTTAATTGAGAGCGAGGTGAGATAATGATAAGTATAAATTTGATACATATCGAGAATACTTTTGCTTCATTGAATCATTCATGGTTGGGTGATATGTCAAATATCATTGTTAATCCTATTGTTTTATTAATTCTTACATGTATTATCTTTTTAGGTTTTTTATATCAACTTTATTCTAAAAGGATAAATATTTTAGGTATTTTAGCTTCTCTAGCGTTACTTATTCTATTTCTAGGGTTTTTAATTAATGGCGATGTCAATTTGATTTCAATTTTATTGTTTTTCATAGGTATCATCTTAGTAATAATAGAACTATTCATTGTTGGAGCAGTAATTGGAATTATAGGAATAGTGCTTATTATTGTTAGTATGATTATGTTAGGAGATAATATTTTAGTTATGCTCTTTAATGTTATTGTCGCTTTAATACTTTCTATTATAGAATGGGTGATTTTGGTGAAAGTGTTTAATCGTAAAATACCATTTTTTGATAAAGTGATATTGAATGATTCAACGAGTACAGAAGCTGGTTATAGATCTCATGATGATCGTTCTTACTTAGTGGGAAAAACTGCGTATACTACTACTGATTTAAGACCTGCTGGAATCATAACTTTAGATGACAAAAGAATTGATGCTGTTTCTGACGGTACATTTATCTTGAGAAATAAAAAAGTAAAAATTTTAGAGGTAGAAGGTAGTAGAGTAGTTGTAAGAGAAATAAAAATATAAAAGGAGTAAAGTCAATGTTAAATATTGGAATTATAATTATTGCGATTATTATAATAGTTGCTTTATTATTATTATTTTCATTTGTACCAGTCGGATTATGGATTTCCGCTATTGCTGCAGGTGTAAAAGTTAGTATTGCTACACTTGTAGGAATGCGACTTCGTAGAGTATCTCCTCGTAAAGTGATAGGTCCTCTTATTAAAGCTCATAAAGCAGGACTAAATTTAACAACAAATCAATTGGAATCTCATTATCTAGCTGGTGGTAATGTAGATAGAGTAGTGGATGCCAACATAGCAGCTCAACGTGCAGATATCAATTTACCTTTTGAAAGAGGTGCCGCAATAGACTTAGCAGGACGCGATGTCTTAGAAGCTGTTCAAATGTCTGTTAATCCCAAAGTAATCGAAACTCCCTTTATTGCCGGTGTTGCGATGAACGGTATCGAAGTTAAAGCTAAAGCTAGAATTACAGTAAGAGCTAATATTTCTAGACTTGTAGGTGGTTCTGGAGAAGAAACAATTATTGCACGAGTTGGTGAAGGTATTGTTTCCACAATTGGTTCTAGTGAACATCATACACAAGTACTAGAAAATCCTGATAATATTTCTAAAACAGTATTAAGTAAAGGATTGGATTCAGGAACAGCATTCGAAATTTTATCAATTGATATTGCAGATGTAGATATCGGTAAAAATATCGGCGCTGATTTACAAACGGAACAAGCACTCGCAGATAAAAATATTGCTCAAGCTAAAGCTGAGGAACGACGTGCTATGGCTGTTGCCTCTGAACAAGAAATGAAAGCACGTGTTCAAGAAATGCGTGCTAAGGTAGTAGAAGCTGAATCAGAAGTACCACTAGCGATGGCTGAAGCTTTACGTAAAGGTAATATTGGAGTAAAAGATTACTATAATTTAAAAAATGTAGAAGCAGATACAGGTATGAGAAACGCTATTAATAAACGTACCGAACAAAATGACGATGAATCACCAAATTAAATAGAGGGGTGATTAAATGAATATTGGAATTCTTATATTCGTTATTTCTGTGATTGTTACTGGTATTAGTGCAATGAGAGATAAAAGTCATGAACAACGAAAAAATCAAACGCCTCCACACAAAAATACACAAAGACCTACGCAAAACACACCAAGAAAAAAAGGTATTTTTGAACAGATAGAAGAAGCTTTTAATGAGATGGCATCAGAATTTGATGAAGAAGAACAAAATAAAAAAACATCATCACCAAAACCATCTTCTAAAAAAGAAACGGTTCACAGTGATAAAAATCTTAAAAAAGAAGTTAAGACTGAACATCCTCGTGGAGAATTAAAACGGTTTGAAACTAAACAATCTCATACCGAAAAAATGCCTTCTAAAGATAGTGATTCAACTTCACGAGAGAGATCTCAAAGTGAAAAAGATATTAAAAAACAGTTAGAAGACTCGCTATCAAAAGAATTATTTAATGTGAGATCTGAAATTGACAAAGAAAAAGAAAAACAACTTTCTTTAATTGAAAAGAAAGCTAAAGAAATTATTAATGATAAGTACTTATCTGAAAAAACGAAACGTTATAAACTGAATCAATTACTCAATAGTAAATCTATTGAAAAAAATATGACACATCAAACGTTTCAATTTGACAATGACCCGATAGTTGATGGGATTATTTGGCAAGAAATACTAAATAAACCTAAAAAATTATAAGGGTTATAAATAAAAGAATAAGACAACATTTATTGTTTCATTCTGACCTTTACAAGAGACTTTCTACGTGGAAGTCTCTTTATTTATGCTCCTAATATGTTAAGATGCGCCTAAAACACATATTGTTCTTGGTACTTTTTATTATGTTATATTATCTTAGGTTAATTATTCATTCAAAACATTTAAATTTGTATACTTTATCATTGTTTAGTAAAATTTATATGAAAGATTAATTATTAATGAATATGTTTTATGTGAAAAGGAGCGCTTTTATGCCAGGAATAATTCAAATAGATAACATCAACCATTCTCAAGCTTTAATTGGTAATAATGATGAACATTTAAAATCGATTGAAGAAGCATTTGATGTTATCATACATGCTCGTGGGCAAGAAATTGCAGTAAAAGGTCAAGTATTAGAGCATGTTGAAAAAGCAGAATTAGTTCTTAAAAATTTATTAAAGGTAATTGAGTTAGGACATTCAATTACATTAAAAGATGTTGAGGCTGCCATAAAGATGGCTAAAAATGACACTATTCAATATCTATTGGATTTATATGATGAAGAGATTACTAAAGATGCCTTTGGTAAAACAATTCGTGCAAAAACAATGGGGCAACGTCTTTATATTAATGCTATGAAACGTAATGATTTAGTGTTTGGTATAGGTCCTGCTGGAACAGGTAAAACTTTCCTTGCAGTTGTTTATGCTGCAAAACAATTAAGAAAAGGAACAGTAAAAAGAATTGTTTTAACAAGACCAGCTGTAGAAGCTGGTGAATCATTAGGTTTCTTACCAGGAGACTTAAAAGAAAAAGTTGATCCATATTTAAGACCTCTTTATGATGGTTTAAATACTGTCCTAGGTAGAGAACAAACAGCACGTTTTATTGAACGAGGTACAATTGAAATTGCTCCCTTAGCGTATATGAGGGGTAGAACTCTAGATGATGCATTTGTCATTTTAGATGAAGCTCAAAATACAACACATGCACAAATGAAAATGTTTTTAACTCGTCTAGGATTTGGTTCAAAAATGGTTGTAACTGGAGACCAAACTCAAATTGACTTACCAAAAGGTGTTAAAAGTGGATTAAAAGAAGCTATTAAGAACCTTCGTGGTGTTAAAGGAATAAATATAATGGAACTAGATCAAAGTGATGTAGTACGACACCCATTAGTAAGTAAAATTATCGAACGTTATGAAGGAGACAATTAAATGTTTACGATTGATTTCAATGATCATACAAACTTAGTTAAAGATGAATGGTATCATCAAATCGAAGACTTAATTAACTTTGCTAAAGAAAAAGAAAACATTCATGAAGATGCTGAATTGTCAGTTACTTTTGTAGATAAAGATGAAATTCAAGAAATAAATAAAAATTATCGAGATAAAGATAGAGTGACTGATGTTATTTCTTTTGCACTTGAAGAAGATGAACCAGATATTATTGGTTTAGATATTCCTAGAGTGTTAGGAGATATTATTATTTGTACTGATGTAGCTAAGGAACAAGCTGAATCTTATAATCATTCATTTGAAAGAGAACTTGGTTTTTTAGCTTTACATGGTTTTTTACACTTATTAGGATATGATCATATGAATGAAGAAGATGAAAAAGAAATGTTTGGACGCCAAAAAGAAATTTTAAACGCATATGGATTGACTAGAGATTAAATTTTTAAAACGATTTAAATACACTTTTGATGGTTTAAAAACACTTCTTCAAAAAGATCACAATTATCTAATACACTTAATATTCGCATTCATAGCTATCATTTTAGGAATTATCGTAAGACTTTCAACTGTAGAATGGTTGTTTATTTTGTTAAGCATCACTTTGGTACTTACGCTTGAGGCTGTGAATACAGCTATAGAATGCGTCGTAGATTTAGTTACTTCTGACTATCACGAATTAGCTAAACAAGCTAAAGATATTGCCGCCTTTAGTGTTATGGTTGTTTCAATCTTTGCACTAATTATGGGTTTAATGATTTTTATACCTCACATCTTTTTTTAAAGGGGACAATAAAATGAGTTATCAATCACATTATTTTCAAGAAGTTAGAAAAGCTCAACAACGTGCTTATGTACCGTATAGTCATTTTAAAGTAGGTGCATATTTAAAAACAAAAGACGGTCGCCATTTTTATGGAGCAAATGTTGAAAATGCAGCTTATCCAGCAACGATTTGTGCAGAACGATCTAGTTTAGTAGCTGCAATTTCAGAAGGCTATCGACCAGGAGATTTTGAATCAATAACAGTTACCGTTGACGCTGAACATCCGTCATCACCTTGTGGAACATGTCGTCAAGTATTAAAAGAACTCTGTGATGACGACATGCCTGTGTATATGACAAATCATAAAGGTGAGATGATTAAGTCAACTGTAGCAGAACTATTACCTCACGGCTTTTCGGGAAAGGATTTAGAATAAATGACAGAACACAAATCAGGATTTGTATCTATTATAGGGAGACCGAATGTGGGAAAATCCACGTTTATGAATAGAGTCATTGGACATAAAATTGCAATTATGTCAGATAAAGCTCAAACAACAAGAAATAAAATTCAGGGAGTAATGACAAGAGAAGATGCTCAAATCATTTTCTTAGATACACCAGGTATTCATAAACCTAAGCATAAATTAGGAGATTATATGATGCGTGTAGCTAAAAATACACTATCAGAAATTGATGCTATTATGTTTATGGTAAATGTAAATGAAGATATTGGTCGTGGTGACGAATATATAATGGAAATGCTAAAAAATGTTAAAACACCAGTATTTCTAGTGTTAAATAAAATTGATTTAGTTCATCCAGATGCACTTATGCCTAAGATTGAAAAATATAAAACCTATATGGATTTTACTGAAATTGTGCCAATTTCGGCACTTGAAGGATTGAATGTGGATCACTTTATCGATGTACTTAAAGATTATTTACCTGAAGGTCCAAAATATTACCCTGATGATCAAATATCGGATCATCCAGAACAATTTGTAGTAGGCGAAATTATTAGAGAAAAAATCTTACATCTAACAAGTGAAGAAATCCCCCATGCAATAGGGGTAAATGTAGATAGAATGATTAAGGAAAGTGAAGAAAGAGTAAGAATTGAAGCAACTATTTTTGTTGAACGTGATTCTCAAAAAGGAATTGTTATAGGTAAGGGTGGGAAAAAACTTAAAGAAGTCGGTAAAAGAGCTCGACGTGATATTGAAATGCTTCTCGGATCAAAAGTTTACCTCGAATTATGGGTAAAAGTTCAGAAAGATTGGAGAAATAAAGTAAACTTTATTCGTCAAATGGGATATGTTGAAGATCAAGATTAACGTTTAAATTAATAGGAAAGCCGGTGAGATGCATTGTTAGAAAAACAAAAAGGAATTATCATAAAATCAGTAGATTATGGTGAATCCGATAAAATTATTACAATATTAAACGAGCATGGTGCTAAAATTCCTATTATGGTAAGACGTGCTAAGAAATCTAAAACCGGCTTGCAAGCTCATACACAACTCTTTGTGTATGGCTTATTTATTTATAATAAATGGAAAGGTATGGGAACGCTCAGTTCTATTGATGTCATAAACCAATATTATCAATTACGATTAGATATTTTTGATAGTAGTTATGCGACTTTATGCGTCGAAGCAATAGATCGATCATTAGAACCAAATGAAGTTTCTTTATATCATTATAAGTTATTAGAATTTGTACTCAATAAAATTTCAGAAGGTAATTCTGCTCAATTAATGTCGATTATCGTATTATTGAAATGTATGAATAAATTTGGTTTTGGCGCATTTTTCGATTATTGTGCAATTACTGGTGATACTGATCAATCTAAGCTTATTGCTTACAGTTTTAAATATGATGGGACCATCTCAGAAACTGTATTAAATAATGATCCTTATGCCTTAAAGCTATCCAATAAAACATTTTATTTATTGGATATTTTACAAAAGTTGCCAATTGATAAAATGAATCATTTTAATATTAACCAAGCTTTATTAGATGAAATGTCAGAATTAATGATAATGCTGTATAGAGAATATGCTGGCATGTACTTTAAAGGTCAAAAATTAATTAATCAACTTAAGCGATTAGAATAATATAAAATGTTTAAATTAATTAAAAGAACCCACTTATTACTCATAGTAAGTAATAAGTGGGTTCTTGTTATATTAAAACTTAACTTTTTCAGCTAAGAATGTTTCTAATTCTGAGATTGGCATACGAACTTGTTCCATAGAATCTCTATCACGTACTGTAACTTGATTATCTTCTAATGAATCAAAATCAAATGTAATACAGTAAGGAGTACCGATCTCATCTTGACGACGATAACGCTTACCAATTGATTGTGATTCATCAAAATCAACAGAAAACTTAGAACTTAATTGTTCAAAGATTTTAATTGCTTCTTCAGATAATTTTTTACTTAATGGTAAAACAGCAGCTTTATATGGCGCTAAAGCAGGGTGGAAATGCATTACTGTACGAGCATCTTTACTACCTTCAACGCCTTCTTCATCATAAGCATCACATAAGAAAGCTAATGTAACACGATCTGCCCCTAAAGAAGGTTCAATACAATATGGAATATATTTCTCATTTGTTTCTGGATCATGATATCTGAAATCTTCACCAGAATGTTCACTGTGCTTTTTCAAGTCAAAATCAGTACGGCTTGCAATACCCCATAATTCGCCCCAACCAAATGGGAATTTATATTCAATATCTGTAGTCGCATTAGAATAGTGAGATAATTCTTCTTCATCATGATCGCGTAATCTCATATTTTCTTCATTGATGTTTAAATCTTTTAACCATTGACTTGCAAATGTTTTCCAGTAATTTTGCCATTCAATTTCTTCACCAGGTTTACAGAAGAATTCTAATTCCATTTGTTCAAATTCTCTTGTTCTAAAAATAAAGTTACCAGGCGTGATTTCATTACGGAATGATTTACCGATTTGACCAATACCAAATGGTAATTTTTTACGCATTGAACGTTGAACATTTTTATAATTTACGAAAATACCTTGAGCAGTTTCTGGACGTAAAAATAGTTCATTAGTAGAGTCCTCAGTAACACCTTGGAATGTTTTAAACATTAAGTTAAATTGACGAATATCTGTCCAATTAGCAGTCCCACTTACAGGACATACAATGCCTTCATCATCGATAATACGTTTCATTTCCTCAAAACTTAAGCCATCAGCAATGAAATTTTCGTCACCTTTTTCATTTTGCATATAGTCTTCGATTAATTTATCTGCACGATAGCGAATTTTACTATCTTTATTATCAATCATTGGGTCGTTAAAATTACCTAAATGACCAGATGCTTCCCAAGTTTTTGGATTCATTAAAATGGCAGCATCAATCCCAACATTGTATGGTGATTGAGTAATGAATTTTTGCCACCATGCTTTTTTAATATTATTTTTTAATTCAACACCTAATGGACCATAATCCCATGTATTAGATAAACCACCGTAAATATCACTACCTGGGAATACAAATCCTCTATGCTTAGCTAGTGATACAATAGTATCCATATCTTTAACCATATTATCTCTCCTTTTAAAATAAAAACGTCCCAAGACAATAAATAAATATAAAATAATACTTATTATTATCTTGGGACGAGTTAATAATTCATCTATATAAATATATAGTGTTAACAAAATAACCCGCGGTTCCACCCAAATTAGTGTAGACACTCGCTTTTATGTAATGATATTGATAAGCCAATTTTTGAAATGTTAAGCTTCCACCGACCTTAACTCGCTTAATCATATTTTAATTCATAGAAAATTGAATAGCAAGGATTTATATGTATTTGTAGGTATATATATAAATAGGTATAATAAAAATGAAATTAAAAGGGGTGAAGACCTATAGAATTAAGTAAAAGACAAGAACAAATAATTGAAATAGTTAAAGATGGTGGCCCGATAACAGGTGAACATATAGCAGATAAACTTAATTTAACTCGTGCTACTTTACGTCCTGATTTAGCTATTTTAACTATGTCTGGTTTTATTGAAGCTAGACCACGTGTGGGTTATTATTATTCAGGTAAATCTAAGAATAAATTAGTCAGTGATCATTTACGTCAATATATAATAAAAGATCATATGTCTCTACCTGTTATCGTTAAAGAAGATATGACAATTTATGATGCTATATGTACTATATTTTTAGAAGATACAGGAACATTATTTATTACTAATCAAAAAGATGAATTGATTGGTGTGAGCTCGCGAAAAGATTTGTTACGTGCCTCTATGATTGGGCAAGATATTCATACTATGCCTATAAGTGTCATCATGTCACGTATGCCTAATATTGTTTATTTAGAAGAAGAAGACCTCGTCATCTATGCAGCAAGTCAAATGATAGATAAGGAAATTGATTCAATTCCCGTTGTTAGAAAAAAAGAAAATAGTAAATATAAAGTTGTAGGTAGAATATCTAAAACAACAATAACAAAATTATTTGTTTCATTATTTAAAGAATAGGTGATAAACAATGGAAAATATAAAGATAATCATTGCATCTGATTCAATAGGAGATACAGCTGAGTTGGTTGCTAGTGCTTGCGTCGCTCAATTTAATCCTAAAGCTTGTAAACATGGTTTTTTGAGATATCCTTATATAGAAACCTTTAAGGATATAGATGAAGTTATACAGGTCGCTATAGATAAAAATGCAATTATTGTATATACGTTAGTAGAACCAAAAATCAAAGCATATATGAAGAAAAAAGTAGACGCTTTCTCCTTAAAAGCTGTTGATATAATGGGTCCTCTAATGACACTACTTAATCAAACGCACGATGAGGAGCCGTATAATCAGCCAGGCAGAGTTCATAAATTAGACGATGCCTATTTCAAAAAAATAGATGCAATTGAATTTGCGGTAAAATATGATGATGGCAAAGATGCGAAAGGATTACCTAAGGCAGATATTGTTTTAATTGGCATTTCAAGAACTTCTAAGACACCTCTATCTCAGTATTTAGCGCATAAAAGCTATAAAGTAATGAACATTCCTCTAGTTCCAGAGGTAACGCCACCAGACGAATTGTTTAAAATTAATCCAAATAAATGTATAGCATTAAAGATTAGTGAAGATAAACTTAATTTAATAAGAAAACAACGACTTAAACAATTAGGATTAGGTGAGCATGCTAGATATGCTACTGAAGATAGAATTAAAGAAGAAATTCAATATTTTGAAAAAATTGTCGAAAAAATAGGATGTCCTGTTATTGATGTATCTGATAAGGCTATTGAAGAAACAGCAAATGATGTTATACAAATCATTGAAAGTAAAGCATAAATATTTAAAAACCTTCTATAAAAGTGTATAATACTATGACTACTATTTAATAGGTGATATATATTGCGTATAGAACAGTCTGTAATCAACGAAATAAAGGAAAAAACAGATATTTTAGATTTAGTAAGTGAATATGTGAAATTAGAAAAAAGAGGACGCAATTACATTGGTTTGTGTCCTTTTCATGATGAAAAAACACCTTCGTTTACAGTTTCTGAAGATAAACAAATATGCCATTGCTTTGGTTGTAAAAAAGGTGGAAATGTTTTTCAATTTATTCAAGACATTAAGGACATTTCATTCGTAGAAGCAGTACAAGAACTTGGAGAACGCGTTAATATAAAAGTAGATATTGGTCATTCTAATCCATCTACAACGCAGATAGCATCTGAAGACTTAAAAATGATTGAAATGCATGAATTAATTAATGAATATTATATGTATGCATTAATGAAATCCGTAGAAGGTGAAGAAGCTTTAAATTATCTTGTAAATCGTGGTTTCACTGAAGAATTAATAAAATCTCGTGGAATTGGGTATGCCCCTAATAACGCTCACTTTTGTCATGACTTTTTACAACAAAAAGGATATGACATAGAACTAGCTTATGAAGCTGGTTTGTTATCACGTAACGAAGAAAATTTTAGTTACTATGATCGTTTTAGAGATCGCATTATGTTTCCTTTAAAAAACGCTCAAGGAAGAATTGTCGGTTTTTCTGGTAGAACTTATAACAATCAAGAGCCTAAGTATTTAAATAGTCCTGAGACACCGATTTTTCAAAAGAGACGATTACTTTATAATCTTGATAGCGCAAGAAAGTCAATTAGAAAAAATGATGAAGTAATGTTGTTAGAAGGATTCATGGATGTAATTAAAGCTGATTACGCTGGATTAAAAACAGTAGTAGCAAGTATGGGTACAGCATTATCAGAAGATCACATTACAGTGTTAAAAAAATTAACCTCTAATATAACTTTAATGTTTGATGGAGACTTTGCTGGTCAAGAGGCCATTTTAAAAACTGGAGAACATTTACTTAAACATGGATTGAATGTATTTGTAGTACAATTACCAAAAAACATGGATCCCGATGAATATATAGTTAAATTCGGTAAAGAAAAATTTATAGAATTTATAAATAATGAGAAGAAATCGTTTATTATTTACAAAGTTCAATTCTATCGAGATGAAATTGAAAATAATGATCTAGCTTATGAGCGTCACTTTAAAGAGATTACTGAAGATCTTTCATTTGTCAGATCTTCAATATTAAAAAATAAAATTGTGAATGACGTAGCTGACATTTTCAATATTGATGCCAATACTATTATGTCCAATGTACATCAACAACCTGAATTTATCTCATATGAAGAAGACTATATTGGAAATACCAATGATAACTCGAATTTAAATTCTCAAAATTTAAATATTGTTTTTACACATTTAAACAAAAGTGAAAAAGCACAAAGAGCTTTATTAAAACACTTTATGATGGATAAAGATGTATTTCTAAATTATAATCGACAACTTGAAGCAAATGATTTTACGAATAAATATTTCCAAAGTATTTTTAAAGTGCTAACCGATTATTATTCTGAAAATGATTACTATTCGATTAGTGATTTAATATTATACATTGAAGATAAAGATATTAGAGAAGCAATCATACAGCTTGATGATTATGAATTAAATCGAGAACCTTATGATTTAGAAATTGAAGAATATATCTCAACTTTAAATGAAAACAAATATGAAGATTCTATTGAAGAACTTAATCATAAATTAAAAGAAGCACTTAGAATTGGTGACGTAGAATCTCAAAAGTATTATTTACAAATGATAGTTAATAAAAACAAGCAACGCATGTAGATGAACATTTAAATTAAAGGAATATAAACAAATATTAAACTTTTAATATAGTATTTATATTTAATAACCATTACTGTATAATGGTTATTATGCTTTTTTAAAGGGTAGAGAAATAATAAGTTAAATATTTATGAAATAAGGATATCATTTTATTACCTATAGAATGATAATATTTCATGTTTATTATAAAATATACTTTTCTTATTATAATAATTTATTATATAATTAAATATCTTAATTGAAAGTTGAAAATACGATTGGGAGGCCTTTTCATGTCTGATAACCAAGTTAAAATCAAAAAACAAACAATTGATCCGACTTTAACATTAGAAGATGTTAAAAAACAATTAATTGAAAAAGGTAAAAAGGAAGGTCATCTAAGTCATGAAGAAATTGCTGAAAAGCTGCAAAATTTTGACATGGATTCCGACCAAATGGATGATTTCTTTGACCAACTAAATGATAACGATATTAGTTTAGTAAATGAAAAAGATAGTTCAGATACAGATGAAAAATTAAATCCAAATGACTTAAGTGCGCCTCCAGGTGTTAAAATTAATGATCCTGTAAGAATGTACTTAAAAGAAATTGGACGTGTAAATCTTCTTAGCGCACAAGAAGAAATTGAATTAGCTAAACGTATTGAACAAGGTGATGAAGTAGCAAAATCTCGCCTTGCAGAAGCCAACTTGCGATTAGTTGTAAGTATTGCGAAACGATATGTTGGTCGTGGTATGCTTTTCTTAGACTTAATCCAAGAGGGAAATATGGGGCTTATCAAAGCAGTAGAAAAGTTCGATTTTAGTAAAGGATTTAAATTTTCTACTTATGCTACATGGTGGATTAGACAAGCCATTACACGTGCTATTGCTGACCAAGCTCGCACCATCCGTATTCCTGTGCATATGGTTGAAACAATTAATAAGCTTATTCGCGTACAAAGACAATTATTACAAGATTTAGGTCGTGATCCTGCTCCTGAAGAAATTGGTGAAGAAATGGATTTACCACCTGAAAAAGTTCGCGAAATACTTAAAATAGCTCAAGAGCCAGTATCCCTAGAAACGCCAATAGGTGAAGAAGATGACAGTCACTTAGGAGACTTTATTGAAGATCAAGAAGCACAAAGTCCTTCTGACCATGCTGCTTATGAGTTATTGAAAGAACAATTAGAAGACGTTTTAGATACACTTACTGATAGAGAAGAAAATGTTTTACGTTTAAGATTTGGCCTTGATGACGGACGAACTAGAACATTAGAAGAAGTAGGTAAAGTGTTCGGTGTTACAAGAGAACGTATTCGTCAAATCGAAGCTAAAGCGCTTAGAAAATTAAGACATCCAAGTCGTAGCAAGCGTCTTAAAGATTTTATGGACTAAGATTAATGCTAAATCTGAGTTAACGATAGATGTTATGTATAAAGAAATTTGAGGCTAAGACAATACTATGTCCTAGCCTCTTTTTATAATAAAGGAGATAACAATGATATCATTAAATCATAGATTAAAAGTTGTAAGCCAATACTTATTACCTAATTCATTAGCTGATATCGGTTCTGATCACGCTTATTTACCTATTTATGCATTACAACATCATCTATGCGATGATGCTATTGCTGGTGAAGTAATAAAAGGACCTTATACAGCTGCTAAAACGAATGTAGCACAGCATCAACTTACTCAACATATCGATGTTCGATTAGGTGATGGTCTTAGTATTCTAACTGAGAAAGATAAAGTAGATAATGTCACAATTTGTGGAATGGGTGGACCTTTGATAGCGAAAATATTAGATGAGGGTAAAAATAAACTTGCACATCATCCACGTCTAATTTTGCAAAGTAATATTCAAACTGAAACCTTACGCAAGACACTTCAACATCTTAATTATGATATTATTGCTGAAGAAATTTTAGAAGAAAAAGGGCATATCTATGAAATTGTAGTTAGTGAATGGAAAGAAAATCTTAATCTTCTTAATAAGAAATCACTTAAATTTGGTCCTATTCTTTTAAATCATAAAAACGATATTTTTATAAAAAAATGGGAAAGAGAGTTAGCAGCTTTAGAGTATATTCGTAATCAATTGAATCCAATACAACATCATGAGAGACTAGAAGAGATTGAAGAAGAGATATCAATGATAAGAGAGGTGCTCTATAATGAAAATTAAAGAACTAATGTCAATTATTGACCAACATGTTCCCCTTAAAACTGCTGAAAGCTGGGATAATGTGGGTTTATTAATTGGAGATGACACTAAAGAAATAACAGGTATTTTGACAGCATTAGATTGCACAATGGAAGTAATAGAAGAGGCAATTAGCAAAGGATACAATACAATTATTGCGCATCACCCTTTAATTTTTAAAGGTGTTAAATCATTAGTTAATGATGGATACGGTAAATTGATACACATGCTTATTCAAAATGATATTCAACTTATTGCTTTACACACCAATTTAGATAATCACATTGATGGTGTCAATGAGATGCTAGCAAAAAAATTAAATTTAACTAATATTAGATTTTTAAATGAAGAAGAATCTTTTTATTATAAAGTACAAACTTACATTCCGGAAGAAAATCTAGAATCATTTAAATATCATATAAATAATATTGGTCTAGCAAAAGAAGGGAATTATGAATATTGTTTCTTTGAGTCCAAAGGTAAAGGTCAATTCAAACCAGTTGGAGACGCTCGCCCTCATATTGGAGAACTAAATCGAATTGAACATGTAAATGAAGTGAAGGTAGAATTTATGATTCGTAAAGATCAATTAAGTATTGCTAAAAATGCAATTATTAATTACCATCCTTATGAAACACCTGTATACGATTTTATTAAGATGACGACATCTGCTAATTATGGTCTTGGAAAAATAGGTGAACTAAATGAACCATTAAATTTAGAAGATTTTGCTAAATATGCTAAAGCACATTTAAATATTCCTAGCGTTCGTTATACAGGTCCTTCAGAAGCGTTAATTAAAACAGTTGCTATTATCGGAGGTGCTGGTATCGGTTTTGAAACTAGTGCTTTTAAAAAGGGAGCAGATGTTTTCGTTACTGGAGACATAAAACATCATGATGCACTTGATGCTAAAACTAATGGCATTCATTTATTAGATATCAATCATTATAGTGAGTACGTTATGAAAGAAGGACTTAAAGACTTACTAGGACGATGGTTATTTAGTAATGATAGTAAGCAGTTTAATATAGAAGCTTCAGAAATAAATACAGATCCATTTAATTATATTTAAAACAATACAAAGGAGGCCAGATGAATGGCTAATCATCCATTTGAAATATTTAATTTAAATCCAAATCTTATTGATGCAGTTAAAGATTTAAATTTTAATAAACCTACTGAAATTCAAAATAGAATTATTCCACGTATAAAAAAAGGGACTAATTTAATTGGTCAATCACAAACCGGTACTGGCAAATCACACGCCTTTTTATTACCTTTAATAGATTTAATTAATACTGACATTAAAGAACCTCAAAGTATTGTTGTTGCACCAACTCGTGAATTAGCACAACAATTATATAAAGTGGCTAGTCATCTAGCTAGTTTTCAATCAGATATTAAAGTAAGTTTATTTATTGGTGGTACTGACATAGAGAAAGATAAACAACGAACAAATCAACAACCTCAATTAGTGATTGGTACACCAACACGAATCAATGATTTAGCTCAGAGTGGACATTTGCATATTCATAAGGCATCATATTTAATTATCGATGAAGCAGATTTACTCATTGATTTAGGGTTAATAGAAGATGTGGATTATATTGCTGCTCGTTTAGATGAAAATGCTAATATTGCAGTCTTTAGTGCAACAATTCCAAAATCATTAGAACCGTTTTTAAATAAGTATCTTAGTCACCCTGAATATGTTGTAGTTGATAACAAATCCCAAAATAAAAAAAATATTGAATTTTATTTGATTCCTACTAAAGGAACTGAAAAAGTTGATAAAACTTTACAATTAATTGATATACTAAATCCATATCTATGTATTATTTTTTGTAACAGTAGAGAAAATGCAAATGAACTTGCTCAATCTCTTAATGAGTCTGGCATTAAAGTAGGTATGATTCATGGCGGTTTAACACCTAGAGAACGTAAACAACAAATGAAACGTATTCGGAATTTAGATTTCCAATATGTTATTGCAAGTGATTTAGCTTCAAGAGGAATTGATATTGAAGGCGTTAGTCATGTAGTAAATTTTGATGTTCCTAATGATATTGATTTCTTTACTCATAGAGTGGGTAGAACAGGACGTGGAAATTATAAAGGCGTGGCTATAACGTTATATAGCCCAGATGAAGAACATAATATTTCTCTTATTGAAGATAAAGGCTATCACTTTGATAATGTTGATATTAAAAATGGAGAACTTAAGCCAATCAAAGCGCACAATACACGTCATAAACGTGAACGTAAAGATGATCATTTAACAAATCAAGTAAAACATAAAGTAAGAAGTAAATCTAAAAATAAAGTTAAACCAGGCTATAAAAAGAAATTTAAACAAGAAGTAGAAAGAATGAAACGACAAGAGAGAAAGCAATACAGTAAACAACGTAGTAGACAACAACGAAAAAACAATAAAAAAGGTTAGGTGAAACAAATGTTAATTGGCTCACATGTATCAATGAGTGGTAAAAAAATGTTAGAAGGATCGGCCGAAGAAGCACATCAATTTGGTGAATCAACATTTATGATTTATACAGGTGCACCTCAAAATACAAGAAGAAAAAATATAAACGATTTAAATATTGAAAAAGGTCATAAAGTTATGGAACAATATGGTTTATCCAATATTGTTGTACACGCTCCTTACATAATAAATATAGCAAATACAACGAAGCCTGAAGTTTACGAACTAGGTGTGAATTTCCTTCAAAATGAGATTGAACGCACGCAAGCTATAGGAGCGAAAGATATTGTCTTACATCCAGGTGCGCATGTAGGTGCCGGTGCAGATAAAGGAATTAATCAGATTATTAAAGGATTAAATGAAGTATTAACACATGATCATGATGTACGAATTGCACTTGAAACAATGGCTGGGAAAGGAACAGAAATTGGACGTAGTTTTGAAGAACTTGCTCGCATTATTGATGGTGTGACACATAACGATCGATTATCTATTTGCTTTGATACCTGTCATACACATGATGCTGGTTATAATATCAAAAATGATTTTGATGGAGTTTTGAATGAGTTTGATAAAATCATTGGAATAGACCGTATTAAAGTTGTTCATGTAAATGATAGTAAAAATGAACAAGGTGCACATAAAGACCGACACGAAAATATTGGATTTGGATATATTGGTTTTGACGCCTTGAATAATGTGGTACATCATGAAGCTTTTAAAGACATTCCTAAAATCCTTGAAACTCCTTATGTAGGAGAAGATAAGAAAAATAAAAAGCCGCCTTATCGCTTTGAAATCGAAATGTTAAAATCTCAAATTTTTGACCCCAAATTAAAAGAAAAAATATTGAATCAATAATTAAAATAAGAGTAAGATAGCATAATCTACAAAGAGGCTATCTTACTCTTGTTTTAATTCGTAAACATTACTATTTACAAAAAACATATATAATTGTATAGTATTTAGCGAGGTGAAAAGATGAATCAACCTGTTTTTGAATTAAAAAATATTGATTATTATTTTGATAATAAACAAGTATTAGAAAACATTAATATTCGAATTAATAAAGGTGACTTTCTTGCAATTGTTGGTCCTAATGGAGCCGGTAAATCTACTCTTTTAAAGGTTATTCTTGGCTTGTTACCATTACAACACGGTGAAATATACATTGACGGGAAATATTATAAAAAAAATACTCAATCTGCATTAAAAATTAGTTATGTATCTCAAAAAGCCAATGCTTTTACTGCAGGATTTCCTGCTAGTGTGAAAGAAGTTGTTTTAAGTGGTTTAACTAAAACGAAAAGAATTTTTCAGTGGTTTAATAAAAGTGATGAACAACAAGTAGATAATGTTTTACATCGTTTAAACATTCATCATCTAAAGAATAAAAATATTGCAGAATTATCAGGTGGACAACAACAACGTGTACTAATTGCACGCGCTTTAATTTCAAATCCATCCGTCTTAGTATTAGACGAACCGACAAATGGGATTGATGCAAAACATGTGAATGAATTCTATGCCACCTTGCAACATTTAAAAGAAGAAGGTATAACGATTATTTTAGTTACTCATGATATAGGCGTTGTGGTAGACACAGCTACAAAAGTCGCTTGCTTAAATAAACATCTTCATTTCCACGGTTCTACTGAAGAATTTAAGTCTCTTGATGAAGTTGAAATTTCAAAAATATATGGTCATCCAATTAAATTTGTTGATCATCAACATAATCGTTCATGCTGTGAAGCATAATTTTAAATAGGAGTTAATTATGATAAGTATATGGATTGAATTAAGAGGTGAATATCATGATTGAAGCATTGTTAAATTTTGATTTTATGAGATATTCACTTTTAAGTGGGATATTGATTGGTTTTATTGCACCTTTAATTGGTGCATTTATAGTAGTAAGGCGATTATCATTAATTGCTGATGCTTTAAGTCACGTCACACTAGGCGGTATTTCGTTTGGAATGTTTATTATTACCTTATCACCAGCATTAGCATTTATAAACCCTATGTGGTTTGGTATAATCTTTGCAATAGTTGGAGCTTTACTTATAGAAAAATTAAGAACTTCATATTCAAACTATCAAGAAATTGCAATTCCAATTATAATGAGTGCAGGAATTGCATTAAGTGCAATTTTTATTTCTCTAGCTGATGGGTTCAATCAAGAAATTGTTGGGTTATTATTCGGTTCAATTAGTGCTGTAAATTTAAGTGACTTAATCACAATTACGATTATTTCAATCGTCGTATTATTATTCATTCTTTTATTATACAAAGAATTATTTATTTTATCTTTTGATGAGGAATATAGTAAGGTTATTAATATTCCAAAATGGATTCAGTTTTTATTTATAACGATTGTTGCTATGGTCATTTCTGCATCAATGAGAGTAGTAGGAATTTTACTCGTGAGTGCATTAATTACATTACCTGTGGCTATAGCAATGCGATTAACTAAAGGATTTAAACAGTTGATTATCTTAAGTATTGTTATAGGTGAATGTTCTGTTATTCTAGGGCTTACCTTAGCATTTTATATTAATATATCTCCTGGTGGTGTCATCGTGGTATTATTAGTTCTAATTTTAGGAATAACGATGTTACTACAGAAAACTAAACGAACTGCCAAAAAGGAGCATTAAATTATGAATACAAATGACGCTATTAAAATTTTAAAAGACAATGGGTTAAAATATACTAAGAAAAGAGAAGATATGATTAATATCTTTGTTAATGAAGATAAATATATTAATGCTAAATATATACAACAACAATTAGACAATGATTATCCAGGTATATCTTTTGATACTATTTATCGTAATCTTCATCTTTTTAAAGATTTAAATATTGTTGAAAGTACAGAATTAGATGGAGAAATGAAATTTAGAATCGCTTGTACTAATCATCATCATCATCATTTTATATGTGAAAATTGTGGGGATACAAAAGTAATAGATTTTTGTCCAATTGAGCAAGTTAAGCAATTCCTACCTAATGTAGATATTCATACTCATAAATTAGAGGTATATGGTATATGTGAAACTTGCCATAATAAAGGTATAAATTAAAATGAGAAATGTTCTGAGACGTAAGTAAGCGTCTCAGTTTTTTATAGGTCAAAAGTCTGAATTTCTACTAATATTGAAATATATGTTTAAAAACTACTAAAATGAGATATAAGAAGAGTATAATAAGAAATATGACAACTATGTGAATAATATTTAAAGCAAATGATTTGTTGCACATCACATAGCTTGTTATTATTTATGTAAAGATAATTTAGGAGGATGATTATTTATGGCTTTTGAATTACCAAATTTACCATATGCAGCAGATGCATTAGAACCACATATCGACAAAGAAACAATGGAAATTCATCATGACAAACATCATAACACTTATGTTACAAAATTAAATTCTGCAGTTGAAGGTACTGATTTAGAATCTAAATCAATTGAAGAAATTGTTGCAAATTTAGATAGTGTACCTGAAAATATTCAAACAGCAGTACGTAATAATGGTGGAGGTCATTTAAATCACTCATTATTCTGGGAATTATTAACTCCTAATTCTGAAGAAAAAGGTACTGTAATTGATAAAATTAAAGAACAATGGGGTTCTTTAGATGAGTTTAAAAAAGAATTCGCTGATAAAGCTGCAGCACGTTTTGGTTCAGGTTGGGCTTGGTTAGTAGTAAATAATGGAAAATTAGAAATTGTTACTACTCCAAATCAAGATAACCCTATTACTGAAGGAAAAACTCCAATTTTAGGTTTAGATGTTTGGGAACATGCTTATTACCTTAAATATCAAAATAAACGTCCTGATTATATCAGTGCTTTCTGGAATGTTGTAAATTGGGAAAAAGTAGACGAGTTATACAATGCTGCTACAAAATAATAAATAAAAAAAGTATTTATTAGTGGTCTCTTTTTGGGAGATCACTTTTTTTTATGAAAAATATAGAAAAATTATACAATTTCATATATCATTTATACGTATACATGATTAATAATTGAGGTCGGTTGTCTTGCTTAAAAGATTAAAAGAAAAATCAAATGATGAAAAAATAAAACATACGATGAATAAACGAATTAGTTTTATATTTGGTGCAATTGTTTTGATTTTCGTATTAATTGTCCTAAGACTAGGATATTTACAAATTGCACAAGGTGCACATTATAGTCAATTAGTGAAAAATGATGAGAATATTACTGTCAATGAATCCGTACCACGAGGAAGAATACTAGATAGAAATGGCAAAATTTTAGTTGATAATGCTTCGAAATTAGCAATTACCTACACTCGTTCTAGAAAAACCAGTCAACAAGATATGTTAAACACCGCTAAAAAATTAGCTAAACTCATTACAATGAATACTGATAAGATTACAAAGCGAGATAAACAAGACTTTTGGATACAAAATCATCCAAAAGAAGTTAATAAATTAATGAAAAAAGAAACAACTATGCTTAACAATGGTAGCATAAGTCAAGAACAGTACGATAAACAATTACATAGTAAAATTACAGAAACTCAATTAAATAGTTTATCTAAGCATGATTTACAAGTATTAGCTATATACAGAGAAATGTCAGCTGGATCTACACTTGATCCGCAAATGATAAAAAATGAAGATGTTAGTGAAAAGGAATATGCTGCTGTTTCTCAACAATTGGATAATTTACCTGGTGTCAATACTTCAATGGATTGGGATCGAAAATATCCATATGGTGAAACTTTAAGAAGTATATTTGGTAGTGTCTCTACACCTTCTGAGGGTATTCCTAAAGAATTAACTGAACAGTATTTAGCAAAAGGATATTCTAGAAATGACAGGGTTGGGAAAGCTTATCTAGAATATCAATATGAAGACATTCTACGTGGTAAAAAGAAACAGTTGAAATACACTACTGATAAATCTGGTAAAGTTATTAGTTCTAAAGTGATTAACCCTGGGTCACGCGGAAATGATTTACAACTAACCATTGATATTGATTTACAGAAAAAAGTTGAGTCTCTATTAGAAAATGAAATAAAAACACTGCGTAGTCAAGGAGCAACAAATATGGACAATGCTCTTGTAGTTGTTCAAAATCCTAAAAATGGTGATATTCTTGCAATGGCTGGAAGACAAATTGATAAAAAAGGTGAACTGCTAGATTATGATTTAGGTAATTTTACTGGTCAATTTGCAGTCGGTTCTTCTGTTAAAGGAGCAACCTTATTAACTGGTTATCAAAATCATACTATCAAAGTCGGTGAAGAAATGATTGATGAACCTTTACACTTTAGTGGCGGACTAACTAAACGTTCTTACTTTAACCAAAATGGCAAAGTCCTAATTAACGACAAAGAAGCATTAATGCATTCTTCAAACGTATATATGTTTAAAACTGCTTTAAGACTAGCTGGTGATCCTTACTCAAGTGGTATGAATTTACCTAATAATATTGAAGAAGCTGGTCAAAAACTGAGAAAAGGTCTAAATCAAGTAGGATTAGGTGTTAAAACAGGTATCGATTTACCAAATGAAACAATTGGTCAAATTGAACCATTAACTAATAATCCAGGCAATTATTTAGATTTATCAATAGGTCAATATGATACTTATACACCTATTCAACTTTCACAATATATATCTACAATTGCAAATAATGGTTACAGAGTACAACCACACATTGGTTTAGCTATACATGACGCAACAAATAGTGATCAGGTAGGACCTGTAAAAGATAAAATTAAAGGTAATATACTAAATAAAGTCAATAATTCTCAAGATGAGATAGATGAAGTAAAACAAGGATTCAAGATGGCTTTCAATGAAAAAGATGGTACAGGCTATGCAAGCTTCCATAAAACTGTTGTTCCATCAGCTGGTAAAACTGGTACTGCTGAAGTTTATCAAAATGGACAACCTAGAGTTAACTCAACATATATAGGTTATGCGCCTGTTAAAGATCCTAAATTAGCTTTTTCTATCGTATATACTAATCAACCTGTTCCACCACCATGGTTAAATGGGGGAGATTTAGGAAGAGATATCATTAATTACTACTTTAAAAATGAAAAATAATTTGAATAACCGTTGATAAGATGCTTTTCTATTTAACACTAGTAAAAATTAATACTTTTCAATTAATCGTCTAAGTGGTATGATAATAAAGTCGTATTTAGAAAAGGTAAGGAGGTATAATCATGCGCGTAAACGTAACATTAGCTTGTACTGAATGTGGTGACAGAAACTACATTACTACTAAAAATAAAAGAAACAATCCTGAACGTATTGAAATGAAAAAATATTGTTCACGTGATAACAAACAAACTCTACATCGTGAAACTAAATAATATTAAAAGTAAAAAGGTTGGAACAAAATTGTTCCAACCTTTTTTACTTTAGTAGCTCATTCAACTATTAATAATCCTAAATATATAATCAACAACTATATTTATTTTATATAAATTAATATAATTTTTTAACTTAAAATAATTTGAATTATCACAAATGACATCACTATATAATAACGTTATAATATATATTAAAGGATGGGAGAAAGAATGGGTAAAAAACAAATTAGAAAAAATATCTTATCACAAATGAAAGACTTTGATAAAAAAAGTAAGCATAAAGCTGATATTTGGTTAATGAAACAATTAATTGAAAACGAAAAATTCAAAAATGCACATCGTATCGGTATATTTTTGTCTATGCCACACGAGATTAATACATACAATATTATTAATTTCGCTTTAGATAATGGAAAACAAATTTTTGTGCCCAATACAGATTACAGAAGTCGTAATATGAACTTTAAACAACTATTAGATTTGTCATCAATAGCTACCGATGATAAAGGCATTAATTATGTTAATGAAGATACATCTATTAGTAATGACATGGATTTACTTATTGTACCTGGAGTAGCTTTTCAAACAAATGGTTTTCGTATAGGGTATGGAGGAGGTTACTATGATAAATTTCTAAATCAACACGATATTAACTCAATTAGTCTTATATATGACTTCCAAATATCAGATTTTGATGTGGAAAAACATGATCAACCTGTAGATAATTTAATTATATGTAACACTAAATTTGGGAGGAATTAATGAATATTGATAAACTATATTGGAAATCAATTTATTATTGGATCAAATATTTTAACTATAAATTAGAACACACAGATAAAAATACAAATGAAATTTGGTTATTCAATAAGAAAAAAGAAGAACTTATTGTATTTAGAAAAGAAGTGAGTTCAACTCAAGAGATACGCTTCGACAAATCTAAAATAAATGATCATAAAGAGAATTTACAAAAAAAGTTAGGATTTAAAATTAAAAAAGTTGAGTTCTTCTACTTTTTAGAAACATCGATGAATATTGATAATTTCGATGAAACGCATCCTACTAAGTTGATTTATCATAGTATCACTAATGAAAAAGACTTAGAAAATACAATGCCTAATTTTATTTTAAAAAAACGCGTTAATAAAAAAGATAAAAAATCATCGTTAGATTATAAAAAGCGTGTACTTAATACGAACCTTGTTGATAAGTATATGATGATATTTTCACCAATGACTTATACACTTATAGCTATAAATGTCCTAGTATGGTTATATATGAAGATTTATCTAAATCATTTTTCAGATATTAAGCTACTAGATGTTGGGGGATTAGTACACTTCAATGTAGTGCACGGAGAGTGGTACCGTCTTATTACCTCGATGTTTTTACATTTTAATTTTGAACATATTTTAATGAATATGCTATCTTTATTCATTTTTGGTAAAATTGTAGAGACGATCGTTGGTCCATATAAAATGTTAGGTATCTATTTAATTTCTGGATTATTTGGAAACTTTGCTTCGTTATCCTTTAATATAAGTACAATATCTGTTGGTGCAAGTGGAGCCATTTTTGGTCTTATAGGGGCTATTTTAACGATGATGTACTTAAGTAAGACTTTTAATAAGAAAATGATAATACAATTGTTAGTTGTTGTATTAATATTGATTTTTGTCTCGCTATTTATGTCGAATATTAATTTAATGGCTCATTTAGGTGGTTTCATAGGTGGTATCCTTATTACATTAATAGGCTATTATTTTCATGAAAATCGTAATTTATTTTGGTTATTTTTAATTTTATTATTAGTACTTTTTGTTTTATTACAAATTAGAATATTTTCAATTAAAGAAGAAAATATTTACGATAAACTTATTAAAGACGAAATGATATCCTATAATTATGATGATGCTTTATCAATTGTTGAACATACAATCAATAAAGGATACGATGATGATGAAACATATTACTTAAAAGGTTTAATAACTGCTACTAAAAGTTCTAAAGCAGAGGCAATGGCTGATTGGGAAAGAGGCCTAAGAAGTCATCCTAACTCTGCATTATTAAACTATGAATTATCCATAGCTAATAGAGCATTAAATGATAACGATAAATCTTTAAAATATATAAAAAAAGCTTTGAAAATTGATGCCAATAACCAAAGCTATAAAAATTTAGAAAAAGAATTGAAAGATAGTAATGAATCGAAAAATTAACAATTTTTATGATGTCTTGCAACTTTTGAAACGTTATGGTTTTATTATATATTTTAAAGATAAAGAAGATATGTATGAAATGATGCAACAAGAAATACGTTCTCTTTACAATTATGATCTTTTAACAAATGAAGAATATCTAAAATGTATTTTAATAATTAATCAAAGAAGGAATGAGCATAAATGAAAAATATTATTTTAGCAGCTGATATAGGTGGAACAACATGTAAACTTGGTATCTTTGATACAAAATTAGAACGATTACATAAATGGTCTATTGAAACCGATACTTCAGACCATACAGGTCGAACTTTATTAAGGCAAGTCTTTGATTCTTTTAAAGAAGCAACTGAATCTTATCATTTTGATCTTCAAAATGTTATCGGAGTTGGTATAGGAGTTCCTGGTCCTGTTGATTTTGAAACGGGAATCGTACATGGGGCTGTTAATTTACATTGGCCTGGAAATGTAAATGTGAGAGAGATTTTTAGTGAATTTATAGATTGTCCTGTATATGTGGATAATGATGCAAATGTAGCTGCACTGGGTGAAAAGCATAAAGGTGCTGGTCAAGGTGCAAATGATGTAGTTGCTATTACACTTGGTACTGGTCTTGGTGGAGGCATCATTTCAAATGGTGAAATTGTACATGGTCATAATGGTTCAGGTGCAGAAATAGGTCATATTAGAACTGATTTTGATCAACGTTTTAATTGTAATTGTGGCAAATCAGGATGTATTGAAACTGTTGCTTCAGCTACTGGAGTGGTTAATTTAGTCAATTTTTATTATCCTAAACTAACTTTTAAATCATCTATTTTATCACTTATAAAAGAGAATAAAGTAACTGCTAAAGCTGTATTTGATGCAGCAAAAGCAGGAGATCAATTCTGTATATTTATAACAGAGAAGGTCGCAAATCATATCGCTTATTTATGTAGTATAATTAGTGCTACAAGCAATCCTAAATATATTGTTTTAGGTGGAGGAATGTCTACAGCTGGATTAATATTAATTGAAAATATTAAAACAGAATATCATAATTTAACATTTACTCCTGCTCAAAAAGATACTGAAATTGTCCAAGCAAAACTTGGAAATGATGCTGGTATCACTGGTGCTGCTGGACTAATAAAAACATATATAATTGAAAAGGATGGTGTTAAATAATGGCTATTATTGATGTAGTTGTTATACCAGTCGGAACGGAAGGTCCTAGTGTTAGTAAATATATTGCAGAAATCCAAACGAAACTAGAAGCATTTAAAAAGCAAGGTAAAATTGACTATCAATTAACCCCTATGAATACGCTTATCGAAGGTGATCTTAAAGATTTATTTGAAGTAGTTCAAGCAATTCACGAATTACCATTTGATAAAGGATTAGATAGAGTATGTACAAATATCCGTATTGATGATAGAAGAGATAAGTCTCGTAAAATGAATGATAAATTAAAATCTGTTCAAAAACATTTAGATAAACAAGGTGAATAATATGAGAATTTCTAATTTATCTTTAGGATTAGTTGATACAAACGCGTATTTTGTAGAAAGCGATAACAGTGTATTATTAGTTGATCCTGCTGGAGAATCTGATAAAATATTTAAGAAATTAAATCAAATCAATAAACCTTTAAAAGCAATACTACTTACACACGCTCATTTTGATCATATTGGTGCTTTAGACGATGTATTATCCAAATATGATGTACCTGTTTATATGCATAAAGAAGAATTTTCTTTCTTAACTGATCCTGAAAAAAATGGTTCTTCAAAATTTAAACAATATGGTATGCCACTCACTACTAGTAAAGCTCAACCAATTGCTTTAGATGAAGGTAATTTTACAATCGATGAATTTAAATTCAATGTTCTTCATACACCAGGTCATTCGCCAGGAAGTTTAACTTACGTTTTTGACGATTTTGCAGTAGTAGGAGATACATTATTTAATAACGGTATTGGAAGAACAGACTTATATAGAGGAGACTATGAAACATTAGTAGACTCAATTAAGGATAAATTATTTGAATTAGACGGAGATTTGCCTTTATTCCCAGGTCATGGTCAATACACTACGGTAGATGACGAACAACTCAATCCATATTTAGATGGACAATAAAAAAGTAATTTAAACACCTCTTACGTTTATATATGTAGGAGGTGTTTTTTTTGAAATTATTATTTCAAGAAATAATTAATAAAGCAATTTCAAAAAATGCAAGTGACGTACACTTTATTCCTTCAGAGGATAAAGTACATATTAAATTCAGAGTGAATGATATATTAGAGACATATGAAATGTTTAGTAATGACATTTATGAAAAATTATTAATTTATATGAAATTTAAAGCAAATTTAGATGTATCAACACATCAAATAGCTCAAAGTGGTAGATATACTTATCATGCTAAATCAATATTTTATTTAAGAATTTCTACTTTACCTTTGTCATTAGGAGTAGAAAGTTGTGTTATTAGACTTATCCCTCAATATTTCACTTCTAAAAGAGAGTATAAGGACTTTAATGACTTTAAATCTCTAATGAATAAAAAGCAAGGTCTCATTTTACTTACTGGTCCAACAGGTTCAGGTAAAAGTACTTTGATGTATCAATTAGTACTCTATGCTTTTCAAGAATTAAATTTAAATGTTATTACAATTGAAAATCCTGTTGAACAATTATTAAAAGGCATAACACAAGTGTCAGTAAATCATAAAGCCGGTATAGATTATGTTAGTTCATTTAAAGCAATATTAAGATGTGATCCAGATGTTATTTTAATTGGTGAAATTAGAGATGCTGAAGTGGCAAAATGTGTTATTCAAGCAAGTTTAAGTGGTCATTTAGTGTTAACTACTATGCATTCAAGCAATTGTAAGGGCGCAATACTCAGATTGTTAGAGATGGGGATTAGTGTTCAAGAAATTTCACAAGCAATAAATGTTATTTCAAATCAAAGATTAGTTACAACTACTTCAAATCAAAGAAAGCTTGTTTGTGAGTCTATTACAAATAATCAAATTCAATATTTTTTTGAACATAACCATACGCTTCCTAAGACATTTAATAATTTAAAAGAAAAATTGTTATCGCTATCGAAAGAAGGTCTTATATGTGAAGATGTGGTTGAAAAATATATTTAACAAACATTCTAAAGTTCTTAATGAAAACCAACAAATTATACTTCTAAATAATTTGAATAACTTACTTAAAAGTGGATTTACATTATTAGAAAGTTTTAATTTTATAAATTTGTATTTTAATTATAAAAATAAAGATATAGCAAATAAGATAGTTAAAATAATAAAAACAGGAGGAGAATGCGATCAAATATTAGAATTAATAGGCTATCCTAAATCTATTATCACTCAAATTCAATTTGCGCAGAAATATGGGAATATAAATGAAGCACTAGAGGAAGCAATGAATTATTTAAAAACAAATCTTCAAGCTAAACAACGAATATTAAAAGCTATTCAATATCCCATCATTTTAATTGCAATATTTATAACTATGTTAAGTATATTAAATTATACAGTTTTACCTCAATTTGAACATCTGTATTCAATGATGGATGTTAAACTCAATTTATCACAAACTATTATTACATATTTAATTAGTCATTTACCGCAAATTTTTCTTTTTGTTTTTTTTACTTTACTAACTTTATCCATCATTATATTTATCTTTCTTAATAAATTAGATATATCCAAAAAACTTACATTCATTTCTTACATACCAATTGTACGTTTTTATTATTCGACTATAAAAACATATCAACTTGCTAATGATTTAGCTTTATTTTATAAAAATGGTATTAGTATTCAACAAGTCGTAGATATGTACATTCATCTACAAAACAACTCATTTTTGAATTATATTGGTATCGTTATTCAAAATGAACTAAATAGAGGCATTAATTTACCCAATATTTTGATTAAAATACCATGTTATCAATATGATTTAATACAGTTTATTAAGCAAGGTGAGAAAAATAATAAATTAGATATTGAGTTGAAAATGTATTGTCAAATATTAATTCAAAGGCTCCAACAAACAGCTTTAAAACAGTCAAAAATTATCCAACCTATCGTATTTATATTCTTAGGAGCCTTTATAGTCAGCTTGTATCTAGTGATCATGTTACCCATGTTCCAACTTATGCAAAATATTAAGTAAAGTAAAATGGAGGTTTTTTATGAAAAAATTCAAAAATAAATTAAAAGCTTTTACTTTAATTGAGATGTTACTTGTACTATTAATAATTAGTGTTTTACTCATTCTTATTATTCCGAATATAGCTAAACAAATGTCACATATTCAATCAACAGGATGTGAAGCACAAGTGAAAATGGTCAATAGTCAAATTGAAGCTTATACTTTAAAACATAATAGAGTTCCTAATTCTATTGAGGACTTAGTAACTGAAGGGTTTATAAAACAAGGGCAATCATCTTGTAAGTCTGGAGAAACTATCAGTATTAAAAATGGAGAAGCAGTTGCAGAGTAAGAATATTAAAGCATTCACTTTTATAGAGAGCTTGTTAATCATTTTGATTTTAACAATCTTACTTAATGCAACTTTAAGGGTAAATGTATTTAACAATATTTCTTTGTCAGACGATTTAAAAGCAACACAATTTGTTAATCAATTAGAATATTTTAAATCTAAAGCGATGCATGATCATCAATCTATTACATTGTTAATTTCAAAACATTCCTCAATTATAAAAGTAATAGAAGCACATGGTGGGCGGTACAACTACAATATTGAAGATGGAAAAATAGTTGAAGTTAGAAATTTAGAGAAAATTACTTTTAATAAAGAAGGAAGAATAAATCAGTTTGGCTCTTTAATATTGAAAATCAATCAACATCAATATAAGTTGATTATTAATATTGAAAAAGGAAGAATTAGATATTTTAAAATTTAAAGCAGTGTTACTCATCGATAGTTTATTTAGCTTGTATATATTCACTACTATAGTTTTTACTTTAATTCCACTACTAATCAGTTTAAATCATACATTAAAAAGAGAATACCAAATTATTGAAATCAAGCAAACTATAATGAGTAGTATCAACCATTATGATAAAAAAACCCTTTCAAAAGGTATAAATTTAGGTGATTATCATATTAAACTTTATTCCAACAAAATATGTGGACTTCACAAAGAAACTGAAATCGAATCATGCGTTAAATATTAAATTAAAATCATTCACTTTAATAGAAATGTTAGTTTCATTATTTTTAACAACAATGATGTTAACATTTTTTCCTCAATTAATTAAATTGACTCATTCCTATTTATACGAGTCATATAATAGTTATCAAACAGAATATGCTTTTTTTCAGACAAATATAACTCAAATTATTTCGAAAAAGCATCATGCCCTTATAATTAAGGATAAACATACAATTATCATTGATAATGAATCGTCTAAAGATTATATAGAATTTAAAAACAACAAACTATTTTACAAAATTAATGGGAATGGCAATATCGTTTTACTAAATAACGTCATCAATGCAGAATTTCAAATTTTACCTTCTAACATCATAAAATTAAAACTAAAAATAGGTGATAAAAACGATTACTATGAAAAAAACTTATTTTTATAAAATGAAAGGATATATAAGTAGCTATACATTATTTATTCTTAGTATATATTTGATAATTATATCTACTTATTCTGCTCAATATAGTATAAAATTAAAAACAATACATAATATTCAAATATATTATGATAGTATAATAAGTGATAAACTTAAGAGAGGTGATTAGGATGACTCATTCTTATTTACCACTTATATTAACAGGCTTTATGGGTACTGGTAAAAGTACTATTGGCAAATATTTGGCTTCAAAATTACACTATTCATATATTGATTTAGATACATATATAGAAATGAAAGAATTTAAAACAATACCAGATATTTTTAATGAAATTGGTGAAAAAGGATTTCGTAAGTTAGAGTATAAATATTTAAATGATTGTATTGGTAAATATGATATTATATCAACCGGGGGAGGAATTATAGAAAACGATAATTCTATCTCACTTTTAAAAAATAAAACAGTTATTTGGTTAGATTGTGATATAGATATTATCTATAATAGAATTGCTAATGATCCACATAGACCAAATGCGAAAAACAAAAGTGAAAAACAATTAAAAGACTTGTATTTATCGAGAGTTTCAAGATATAA
Source organism: Staphylococcus sp. HMSC072H03 (assembly GCF_001809305.1). Classification (NCBI taxonomy): domain Bacteria; kingdom Bacillati; phylum Bacillota; class Bacilli; order Caryophanales; family Staphylococcaceae; genus Staphylococcus; species Staphylococcus sp. HMSC072H03. Next base: position 448,334 of record NZ_KV796881.1, on the reverse strand, counting down.
TGAAATCGCATCCAAAAAAGTAGATAGTAGTAAAACAATTGAATGTGTATATAAAACAATTTTAAATCATATACCATGCGAATGATCAGTATTAGAGAGAATAACTTGAACTGATTCTATAGTTGTTTTGAAATTATGTCATGTTATCGCCGAAGGTGCAAGTAAACTACGAAACTCTCAGGCAAAAGGATAATACTGTTACGCAGTCCTGGATTTGTTATTTAGACAGGGTAGCTTCTGCTACTCTGCTTTTTTTATAAAAAAATAGGGGGTTTTTAAATGACAAACGAATTAAAAAAGACACCATTATATGAAACTTATGTAAATAGTGGTGCTAAAATAGTTGAATTCGGTGGGTGGGCTATGCCTGTTCAATTTACTAGTATTAAAGAAGAACATAACGCAGTTAGATACAAAGTAGGTATGTTCGATGTAAGTCATATGGGAGAAATTTTAATAGAAGGTGAAAATGCTAGTAAATTTGTTCAATATTTACTTTCGAATGATACTACTAATTTATCTGAAACTAAAGCTCAATATACAGCTTTATGTAATGATGAGGGTGGTATTATTGATGATTTAGTAACATATAAAATTGCTGATAACAAATACTTATTAATTGTTAATGCAGCCAATACTGATAAGGATTTCGAATGGATTCAAAAACATCAATCTAAATTTAATGCTACTGTAACAAATGTGTCTGAACAGTATGGTCAATTAGCGGTTCAAGGCCCTCAAGCAAGAACTTTAGTAAGTGAACTTGTTGATATTGATGTAAGTGAAATGAAGCCTTTTGAATTCAAACAAAATGTAACTATTTTTGGAAAAAATGTTATCTTATCTCAATCTGGATATACAGGTGAAGATGGTTTTGAAATTTATTGTAATTCAAATGATACAGTTGACATTTGGAATGGTTTTATTGATAAAGGCGTTGTACCTTGTGGTTTAGGTGCAAGAGATACACTTAGATTAGAAGCTGGTTTACCTCTTCATGGTCAAGATCTCACTGAATCAATTACGCCTTATGAAGGTGGAATTGCTTTTGCTGCTAAACCTTTAATTGAAGATGAATTTATTGGTAAATCTGTTTTAAAAGATCAAAAAGAGAATGGGTCAAAACGACGTACTGTAGGTTTAGAACTTATAGATAAAGGCATTGCAAGAACGGGTTATACAGTAATGAATCTTGACGGAAAAGAAATAGGTGAAATTACTTCAGGAACTCAATCACCTTCTTCAGGAAAATCAATTGCTATGGCTATCATTGATCGTGATGAATTTGAGTTAGGTAAAGAATTACTAGTTCAAGTTCGTAAAAGACAATTAAAAGCTAAAATTGTTAAGAAAAATCAAATCGAAAAATAACTAAGGGGTGTGCAATGTGAGTCATCGTTATATACCATTAACTGATAAAGATAAAAAAGAAATGTTAGAAACAATTGGAGCAAATTCAATTACCGAGCTCTTTGGAGATATTCCAAAAGATATTTTACTTAATAGAGATTTGAATATAGATAGTGCAGAAGCTGAAACTTCACTTTTAAGAAGATTGAATACTATTGCAAATAAAAATATTACTAAAGAAACACATGTGAGTTTTTTAGGTGCAGGAGTATATGATCATTACACACCTGCAGTAGTAGACGCTATGATTTCTCGTTCTGAATTTTATACTGCTTATACACCTTATCAACCTGAAATTTCTCAAGGTGAACTACAAGCAATTTTTGAATTCCAAACATTAATTTGTGAACTTACTCAAATGGATGTCGCAAATTCGTCTATGTATGATGGCATAACTAGCTTTGCCGAAGCTTGTATATTAGCTTTTAATCATACTAAAAAGAACAAAATTGTAGTATCTAAAGGTCTCCATTATCAGGCTCTACAAGTATTAAAAACGTATATTAAAGTAAGAAAAGAATTTGAAATTGTTGAAGTTGATTTAAATGGAACGATTACTGACCTAGAAAAATTAGAACAAGCAATTGATGATGATACTGCAGCAGTTGCTGTACAATATCCTAACTTCTATGGATCAATTGAAGATTTAGAAAAAATTCATTCTTATATTGAAAATAAAAAAGCGTTATTCATTGTTTATTCTAACCCATTAGCATTAGGCGTTTTAACACCTCCAGGCCAATTTGGAGCAGATATTGTTGTTGGTGATACACAACCATTTGGTATTCCTACTCAATTTGGCGGTCCTCATTGTGGTTACTTTGCTACTACTAAAAAGTTAATGCGTAAAGTTCCTGGCAGATTAGTAGGACAAACGCAAGATGATGAAGGTAATAGAGGTTTTGTTCTTACTTTACAAGCTCGTGAACAACATATTCGTCGTGATAAAGCCACATCAAATATTTGTTCAAATCAAGCATTGAATGCTTTAGCATCCTCAATTGCTATGTCAGCTCTTGGTAAACAAGGTATTTATGATATTGCGGTTCAAAACTTAGAACATGCTAATTATGCTAAAAATCAATTTAAAAACAACGGTTTTGAAGTCCTAGATGGTACATCTTTTAATGAATTTGTTGTTAAGTTTAATCAACCTATCAAAGATGTAAATAAAAAATTAGCAGAACATGGTTTCATCGGAGGCTTTGACTTAGGTGAAGCTTCATCAGACTTTGACAATCATATGTTAATTGCTGTTACTGAATTAAGAACGAAAGAAGAGATTGATACATTTGTTGAGAAAGCAGGTGAGCTAAATGGTAGTAAGTAAATCTAGTCCATTAATTTTTGAAAGATCTAGAGAAGGTAGATATGCATATTCTTTACCACAAAGTGATATTAAAACAGACTCTGTTGAGAGTATTTTAGATAATAAATTTATTCGTAAAAATAAAGCAGAGTTTCCTGAGGTGGCAGAATTAGATTTAGTACGTCATTACACGGAACTTTCGAATAAAAACTTTGGGGTAGATTCTGGATTTTATCCCTTAGGTTCTTGTACTATGAAATATAATCCAAAAATCAACGAAAAAGTTGCTCGTATTTCTGGATTTGCAGAATCTCATCCACTACAAGAGGAAGAACAAATTCAAGGTTCATTAGAAATTATTTATAGTTTACAAGAAGAACTAAAAGAAATTACAGGTATGGATGAAGTAACTCTACAACCAGCAGCAGGTGCTCATGGTGAGTGGACAGCTTTAATGATTTTTAAAGCATATCATATAAAAAATGGTGAGGGCCATCGTAATGAAGTTATTGTTCCAGACTCTGCACATGGTACAAACCCTGCATCAGCTTCATTTGCCGGATTTAAATCAGTAACTGTTAAATCTAATGAACGCGGTGAAGTTGATATCGAAGACTTAAAGCGTGTCGTTAATGAAAATACCGCTGCTATTATGTTAACTAACCCAAATACTTTAGGTATCTTTGAGAAAAATATTATGGACATTCGTGAAATTGTTCATGAAGCAGGCGGGTTACTCTATTACGATGGAGCAAACTTAAATGCTATTATGGATAAAGTTCGTCCTGGAGATATGGGATTTGATGCTGTGCACCTAAACTTGCATAAAACATTCACAGGTCCTCATGGCGGTGGTGGCCCTGGTTCAGGTCCAGTCGGCGTAAAAAAAGAATTAGCAAGTTATTTACCAAAACCAATGGTGATTAAAGACGGTGATACATTTAAATATGATAATGATATTGAAAATTCAATCGGTCGAGTAAAACCATTTTATGGTAACTTTGGTATTTATTTAAGAGCTTATACGTATATTAGAACGATGGGTGCACAAGGATTAAAAGAAGTGTCTGAAGCAGCTGTCTTAAATGCGAACTACATTAAAGCTCGATTAAAAGATCGTTATGAAATCCCTTATGAACAATATTGTAAACATGAATTTGTCTTAAGTGGATCTAAACAAAAAGAATATGGTGTCCGTACTCTAGATATGGCAAAACGTTTACTAGACTTTGGCGTACATCCACCAACAATTTACTTCCCGCTAAATGTGGAAGAAGGTATGATGATTGAACCAACCGAAACTGAATCTAAAGAAACTTTAGACTACTTCATTGATGCAATGCTTCAAATTGCAGATGAAGTTGAAAGTGATCCTGATAAAGTATTAGAAGCACCTCATACAACTATCATTGATAGATTGGATGAAACAACTGCAGCTCGTAAACCAATTCTTAAATTTGAAGATTTACATCAAGAAAAACTTTAATATTGTAAATAATTTAATGAATGATTTAATTATCAGAAATAATAAAACTCTCAAGAAATTTCTTGAGAGTTTTATTTCTGATAATTATTTTTTAGTTTTAATTTTACCAGTCCATTTTTTATAGCCGCCTTTAAGCATGTATAAATCTTTATATCCATTTTTTTTCAAAATGCGAGCAGCACGATAACTGGCAATACCATTTGCATCACAAAGATATACAGGTTGATCTTTACGTAAACCTTGAAATCTTTGTCTAAACATAGATATTGGAATATTGCGAGCACCATTAATATGACCATAATCATAATCAACTTTTTCACGTACATCAATGACTTGAGCTTTTCTTAAACCTTTATGAAATTCGTTTTGATCTAGTTCAGTTACAGCTCGTCGATTAAGAAAGAAATTTCCAACCATGTAAAGGATTATTAAAACTATAATTATTAATGCTATAATCAAAGATACATTCATATTGCATCCTCCCTAATTAACCGTTATTATTAATTATAAAGGTGTTAGCTCAATTTATCAAAAATTTTTTATTGTTTCATATTTCTAATACATTCTAAAGTAACATTAACGTTGAATTTATATAAATTAAGTTGTGATTGGAGTTTTTATATGACTGAAACATGGAATTTTATCAATACTGGGAGCCATGATCCTTATTATAATATGGCAATGGATGAAGCCTTATTAAATTTTGTTTCAAGAGGGGAAATTGATCCTGTAGTTAGATTTTATACTTGGAATCCTGCTACCTTATCTGTAGGTTATTTTCAAAGATTAAAAAAAGAAATTGATATCGATAAAGTGAAAGAAAAAGGATTTGGTTTAGTTCGCCGTCAAACTGGTGGTAGAGGCGTTCTACATGACAAAGAATTAACATATAGTGTTATCGTACCTGAATCTCATCCAAATATGCCTTCTACAATTACTGAAGCCTACCGTGTCATTTCAGAAGGACTTTTAGAAGGCTTTAAATTATTAGGATTTGATGCTTATTTTGCTATTCCACGTTCTAAAGAAGAGAGAGAAAAATTAAAACAACCAAGAAGTGCCGTTTGCTTTGATGCCCCAAGTTGGTATGAATTGGTCGTTGAAGGACGTAAAATTGCAGGTAGTGCACAAACACGTCAAAAGGGTGTTATTCTTCAACATGGGTCACTACTTCAAGATGTAGATGTAGACGAATTATTTGATATGTTTATTTTTAAGAATGATCGCTTGAAAGAAAAAATGAAAAAAGCTTTTGTAGATAAAGCTGTAGCAATAAATGATATATCAGATAGACACATCTCTATTGAAGAAATGGAAAAAGCATTTGAAGAAGGATTTAAAAAAGGTTTAAATATCGAATTTAAACCACTATCTCTAACTGAAAATCAATTAGCCGAAGTAAAAGTTCTTGAAGAAAAATATCGTTCAGAAGAGTGGTTATATAAAAAATAGATATAAAACAAGGAGGCTTAAGAGTACTAATACTCTTGAACCTCCTTGTTTTTATTTTCTTTGTCTTTTTTTATATTTTCGGACTGCTCTTCGATATTTTCTCTGATCTTCTGTAAGGAAGAAGAAATAATAGATAAAGTAAATAATAAGAGCAATCATTATAAGTGTGAAAATTGTTTTCATGAACGACATTACAAAAATATTTAGATTTAGCAGTAAACCTATAGCTGCTATAATTAAAACGAAATAAAATATAATATTTTTCAACTAAAAAACTCCTATTTTATGAACTACTAGAAACATTAATTTGTGATAACTTCATCTTACCTTGATTTATTTTCTTTTTATTGTTAGATTCATAGCCATTTTTAATATCTTTAAAAGCAGATTGAAGATTTTTGTTTATTTGTTTAATAGTTTTATCTTCGTTAGTATTATCATTTGATATATTACTTTTATCTGTATCACTTTTATATTTGCTGTAGGCATCATCTATATCATTTGATAATGAATTTAGCTTTTCAAGATTTTGATTTTTATCATCTTTTTTAGTTTTATTTAAATCAAGTTGATTAAATTTATCGATAATCTTAGCAATATCTTGATAATAATTTGAAGAAGCTTGTAAAAAATTAGCTTCATTATTATTATCAACAGTTTTAGATACATTCTTTTTATCTTTATTTAATGCTTCTAACTGAGATTTTTGATTATTTATATCTTGATTTAGTTGTTGAATTTTTAATTTTAAATTATGATTCTCATCTCTTAAATTGGTTGTTTTATCTTCTAAAGGTCCTAAATTTTGAGAGCCACAGCCAACCAAAAACAAAGAAGCTCCTAAAATCGTTAATAATCTTTTCATGTAAATCTCCCTAAATCAAAATATCTTTAATATTTTAAGTATGTTATTATTTTAATGTATATAATAAAAATGTACAAACGTTATACAAGGAGTGGGTTAAATGGATAAATTAGCTAAAGTTCGTCATATATTAAAAAGTGAAAATCTTGATGCTCTTGTTATATTATCTGACTATAATAGACGTTATATTTCTGATTTCACTGGAACAAGTGGCGCTTTAATCATTTCTAATAATGAAAATAAGTTGATTACAGATTTCCGTTATATTGAACAAGCCACAAATCAAGCCACTCACTTTGAAATTGTAAATCGACGTAGTGGGATTATTGATGAGATAAAAGAAATTATAAAAAACAAGCAGTATAAAACAGTAGGTTTTGAAGGTCATTTAGTTAGCTATGATACGTTTCAAGAATTAAGCCAAATTGATACGAAGTACGTAAGTATAGGCAATGCCATTGAAAAAATTAGAGAAATTAAATCACCTGAAGAAATCGCTAAAATAAAATATGCGGCTAAGATCGTGGATGATACTTATAACTACATTTTAAATATTGCAAAAGTTGGAATGACTGAAAGAGAGTTAAAAGTATTGCTTGAAAGTAAAATGTTAGAACTAGGCGCTGATGGTCCATCATTTGATACAATCGTTGCTTCTGGTTATAGAGGGGCTTTGCCTCATGGAGTTGCTAGTGATAAAGTAATCGAAAAAGGTGACATGATTACTCTTGACTTTGGTGCATATTATAGAGGATACTGTTCAGATATTACTAGAACATTTGCGATTGGTGAACCTGATAAAAAATTGAAAGAAATCTATAATATCGTGCTTCAATCTCAAATAAAGGCAATTGAAGAAATCAAGCCAGGTATGACAACTAAGGAAGTTGATGCATTATCTAGAGATTATATTAAAGCACATGGTTATGGTAATGAATTTGGTCATTCTTTAGGTCATGGTATTGGTTTGGATATTCATGAAGGTCCAGTATTATCTAAAAATACTAATGATACAGTTCAAGTTAATAATTGTGTTACTATTGAACCAGGTATTTATGTAGATGGTCTTGGTGGAGTGCGTATAGAAGATGACATTTTAATTACTGAAAATGGGTGTGAAGTCTTTACTAAATGCACAAAAGACCTTATTATTTTATAGTAAGCGTATAATTGAGGAGGAAACTGAATGATTTCGGTTAATGATTTTAAAACAGGTTTAACTATTTCAGTAGATAATGGAATTTGGAAAGTAATTGATTTCCAACACGTAAAACCAGGTAAAGGTTCTGCTTTTGTTCGTTCTAAATTACGTAATTTAAGAACAGGCGCTATTCAAGAAAAAACTTTCCGAGCTGGTGAAAAAGTAGAACAAGCGATGATTGAAAATCGTCGTATGCAATATTTATATGCTGATGGAGATACTCATGTCTTCATGGATAATGAAACATTTGATCAAACAGAATTATCTGGCGATTACTTAAAAGATGAATTAAAATATTTAAAAGCGAATATGGAAGTTCAAATTCAGTCATATGAAGGTGAAACGATTGGTATTGAATTACCAAAAACTGTTGAACTTGAAGTTACTGAAACAGAGCCGGGTATTAAAGGTGATACTGCAACTGGTGCTACAAAATCTGCTACAGTTGAAACCGGTTATACTTTAAATGTACCATTATTCGTTAATGAAGGCGATGTGTTAGTTATTAATACAAGCGATGGTAGTTACATTTCAAGAGCATAATTAATAATTTTAAAAATTTAAATTAAAACAGGTTAATGCATATTTAATTATGGATTAACCTGTTTTTATATAAATAATGAAAAAGAATAATCAATATTTTAGTATCTAAGTTTTAATATAAATTTACTATATTATAATTACTTATATACTTTTTTAATCATAAGTTAGATCTCAGTTAAATGAACACGCTTGAATTGATTTTCACACTCAAGTAAAATAGATGGGTAGATGAAAACTAAGTCGAGGAGTCATTAAATTATGAACTTTAAAGAAATTAAAGAATTAATTCAAATTCTTGATGAATCAAGTTTAACTGAAATTAATATAGAAGATAATAAAGGTAGCGTAGTTAATTTAAAAAAACAAAAAGAAACTGAAATTATTACGCCTCAATATTCACAACAACCAACAGTGATGGCATCTCAACCATCTGTACAAACACCAATGGCAAATGAAATGTCTCAAACTAGTGAAGTAAACCAAGAAAATGAAACGTCAAACTACGAAACAATTAATGCCCCGATGGTAGGGACTTTTTATAAATCTCCATCACCTGAAGAGGAAGCTTATGTACAAGTTGGGGATAAAGTCACTAATGATTCAACTGTATGTATCTTAGAAGCCATGAAATTATTTAATGAAATTCAAGCAGAAGTCACAGGAGAAATCGTTGAAATTTTAGTGGAAGACGGACAAATGGTAGAGTATGGCCAGCCGTTATTTAAGGTGAAATAATGAAAAAAGTATTAATCGCAAATCGTGGTGAGATTGCAGTTAGAATTATTAGAGCTTGTCATGATTTAGGTATTCAAACTGTTGCTATATATTCTGAGGGAGATAAAGATGCATTACATACTCAAATCGCTGATGAAGCATATTGTGTCGGTCCAACTCAGTCTAAAGATTCATATTTAAATATTCCAAACATCCTATCTATAGCGACTTCAACAGGATGTGATGCAATTCATCCAGGTTATGGCTTTTTAGCCGAAAATGGTGATTTCGCTGAACTTTGTGAAGCTTGCCAATTAAAATTTATTGGACCAAGTTATCAATCCATTCAAAAAATGGGTATTAAAGATGTAGCTAAAGCTGAAATGATAGCAGCTAACGTGCCTGTAGTACCAGGAAGTGATGGATTAATTGATTCGATTGAAGATGCTAAAAAAGTGGCTAAACAGATAGGATATCCAGTTATTATTAAAGCTACTGCTGGTGGCGGAGGTAAAGGAATTCGCGTTGCACGAAATGAGAACGATTTAGAAAATGGTTACCGTATGACACAACAAGAAGCGCAAACAGCTTTCGGTAATGGTGGATTATACTTAGAAAAATTCATTGAAAATTTCCGTCATATTGAAATTCAAGTGATTGGTGATCAATTCGGTAATGTAATTCATTTAGGCGAACGTGACTGCACAATTCAAAGACGTATGCAAAAATTAGTAGAAGAGTCACCTTCGCCAATACTTACAGATGAAAAACGTAAAGAGATGGGTAAAGCCGCTATTCGCGCAGCTAAAGCAGTGAATTATGAAAATGCTGGTACTATAGAATTCATATATGATTTAAATGAAAATAAATTCTATTTTATGGAAATGAATACACGAATTCAAGTAGAACATCCAGTTACTGAAATGGTAACCGGTGTAGACTTAGTGAAATTGCAATTAAAAGTTGCTATGGGAGAACCGCTACCTTATAAGCAAGATGATATTACAATAAATGGCCATGCCATTGAATATAGAATTAATGCTGAAAATCCTTATAAAAATTTTATGCCTTCACCAGGTAAAATCACACAATACCTTGCGCCAGGAGGATACGGAGTAAGAATCGAATCAGCATGTTATACAAACTATACGATTCCACCTTATTATGACTCAATGGTAGCAAAATTGATTGTGCATGAACCTACCAGAGATGAAGCAATAATGACTGGGATTCGAGCACTAAGTGAATATTTAATTCTAGGAATAGATACAACAATTCCATTCCATCTTAAATTAATGAATAATGATATTTTTAAATCTGGAGATTATAATACAAACTTTTTAGAAAAGTATAATATTATGGCTGAGAGTGAATAGGAGGATAAAATAATGGTAAATGTAGCAGATTATTCACATGCTAATTTAGGTAAAGTAGAAATTGTACCAGAAGTTATTTCAGTAATAGCAAGTATTGCTGTTTCTGAAGTTGAAGGAGTGACTGGACATTTTTATGAACTAAGAAAGAGTAATATTGAAAAAATAAGTCGTAAAAATTTAAATAAAAATTTAAAAGTTAATACTAAAGATGATGGTATTCATATTGATGTTTATTGCTCTATTAAACATGGAATAAAAATAGCTAAAGTTGCAAGTAAAATTCAGACTTCTATTTTTAATTCCATTAAAACAATGACTGCTATCGAACCCAAAGAAATTAACATTCATATCATGCACATTACAGCTGAATAAATCAAAGTTACCATAATACAAAGGAGTTTCTTATGAGTCGTAAAGAATCAAGAAAACAAGCATTTCAGACATTGTTTCAACTAGAAATGAAAAATACAGATTTAACAATCAATGAAGCTATAAATTTTATAAAAGACGATTATCCAGACTTAGATTTTGAGTTCATTCATTGGCTTGTTACAGGAGTGAAAGATCATGAACAAGTTTTAGATCAAACAATTGAACCAAAATTAAAAGACTGGTCTATACAACGATTATTAAAAACGGATCGTATTATTTTAAGAATGGCTACCTTTGAATTGCTTCATAGTGATACGCCTCCTAAAGTCATCATTAATGAAGCAGTAGAGCTAACAAAACAATTTAGTGATGAAGGTCATTATAAATTTATAAACGGTGTCTTAAGTAATATAAAATAAACATATTTGAGTGATGAATCATGTCAGAATATTTAAGTATCTCTACTTTAACTAAATATATTAAATATAAATTTGATCAAGATCCACACTTACAATCTATCCTCTTAAAAGGTGAACTCTCAAACTTTAAAAAACATTCTAGTGGTCATCTTTATTTTAATGTGAAAGATAAAAATAGTGTGATAAGTGCTATGATGTTTAAGGGAAATGCTTCTAAACTAACATTTGGTCCTAAAGAAGGAGACGAAGTTTTATTAGAAGCTCGAGTTTCAGTTTATGAACGTAGAGGAAATTATCAAATTTATGTTAATAAAATGGAAATTGATGGTATAGGAAATTTATACCAAAAGCTAGAGCAATTAAAAGAAAAACTAAATAAGCAGGGAATTTTTAATCAAAATCATAAAAAAGCAATCCCTAGATTTCCTAAAAAAATTGCTATTCTTACAGCTGATACTGGAGCAGCAATCAGAGATATTCACACTACCATAGATAGTAGATACCCTCTAGTAGAAAAAATATCAATTAGTACATTAGTGCAAGGTATTAATGCTAAAAATGACATTATTGAAAAAATTAAGTATGCAGATACTTTAGGAGTAGATACCATCATTTTAGGCCGTGGAGGCGGCTCTATTGAAGATTTATGGAATTTCAATGAAGAAGAAGTTGTTCGAGCTATATATGAGTGTCATACACCAATTATCTCAGCTGTAGGACATGAAACTGATTTTACTCTTAGTGATTTTGTAGCAGATATGAGAGCAGCAACACCTACTCAAGCTGCTGTTATCGCTACACCAGATCAGTACGAACTCATTCAACAAATACATCAGTATCGATTTTCTCTTACTAAAAGTATTAAACAACTAGTAGAAAAACAACATAAACAATTAGATTATTTGTCATCATATTATAAATTTAAGCAACCTACATTATTATATGATCAACAGATTCAACGAAGAGACGATTTAGAGAAAAAACTAACACAACGTTTAACGTTAAATATTGAAAAAAATAGAAACAATATCACTGTATTGCGTCAACATTTTAATATAAGAAGATTAAATGATTTAATTGTACAATATCAAAAAATGAGCCGTAATAATGAAAATAGATTAATAAATTTAACATATAACTTAATTAATCATAATAAAGCTAATTTAAAAAATAAAATTGAGCAATTAAATCAACTTAGTCCAACTAATACAATGTTAAGAGGATATTCAATTGTTAATAAGGATAATAAAGTCATTACAAGCACACACGATTTAAATGAACAAGATGAAATCACATTATCAATGAAAGACGGTAATATAGATGCTATAGTTAAGAAAGTAAGGTGTGAAGATGAGTAAAGAACAACAAAGTTTTGAAGAAATGATGAAAGAATTAGAAAGTATAGTTCAAAAGTTAGATAATGAAACTGTTTCATTAGAAGAATCTCTTGATTTATATCAACGTGGTATGAAATTATCATCTGCTTGTGACAAAACTTTGAAAGATGCTGAAAATAAAGTAAATCAATTAATCAAAGAAGAAACAAAGGATGAAGATGATGTTGAAGAAATCAATGAATGAATTGATTGAAATTATAAATAATAATCTTGACGGTATTATAAAATCGTCTCCATTAAATACTAAACTAGAGGAAAGTATGCAATATTCACTTGATGCTGGTGGTAAAAGAATTCGTCCAGTGCTTGTATTACTCACTTTAGAAGTGTTAAATGAAAATTATAAAAAAGGGTTACAAACCGCACTGGCATTAGAAATGATTCATACTTATTCACTTATACATGATGATTTGCCTGCAATGGACAATGATGATTTTAGAAGAGGAAAATTAACAAATCATAAAGTGTACGGAGAATGGAAAGCGATTTTAGCGGGAGATGCCTTACTAACAAAAGCATTTGAACTAATTGCAAATGATAAAAACTTAGAAGCTGAAACAAAAGTAAAAGTTATTTCAAGACTAGCACATGATAGTGGCAATCTCGGCATGGTCGGTGGCCAAACCTTAGATATGGATAGTGAGAATACTCCAATAGAATTACATACTCTAGAGCAAATTCATAAGGCAAAAACTGGAGCTCTTTTAAAATTTTCTATTTTAAGTGCTGCGGATATTGCCAATGTAAATGATGAAACTTTAAATACATTAGATTGTTTCAGTGAACACTTAGGCCTAATGTTTCAAATAAAAGATGATTTATTAGATGTTTATGGTGACGAGAAAAAATTGGGTAAAAAAGTGGGAAGCGATGTAGAAAACCATAAAAGTACTTATGTTTCTTTACTTGGTAAATCAGGCGCTGAAGAAAAACTAAAATATCATAAAGATGCTGCAATAGATGCAGTTAATCAATTGAAATCACAATATGATGTTGAACCGCTTCTAGAAATTGTAGATTTATTTTATTCACGTGACCATTAATAGTTAGAGTTTTTCTCTTTAAAGATTACTAAAACAATAATCTTTAAAGAGTTTTTTGTTTTAGTAATCTACTTTCAATGATTTATAATGCATAAATGTATATAAATTTAAATTTAATTTAAATAGAAAATATGATAATACGTATCATAAATAATAATATCTTTCTTCAAATCAACCTTTCTAAAGGATAACTTTAGTAGTAGTTAAAATAACGTTGTGTTAAAATCATTGTATAAATATTCGAAACTAGGAGTGTTCATAATGGCAAAAAAATCTGTAAGACATATAAAAATAAGAGAGATTATTTCAAGTGAACAAATTGAAACACAAGATGAACTTGTAAAACGTCTAAATGAATACGACCTAAATGTTACTCAAGCGACTGTCTCTCGTGACATTAAAGAATTGCAATTAATTAAAGTACCTGCTTCATCAGGACAATATGTATACAGCCTCCCCAACGATAGAAAGTACCATCCTTTAGAAAAATTAGGTAGATACTTAATGGATTCATTTGTAAATATTGAAGGAACAGGAAACCTACTCGTACTAAAAACGCTTCCTGGTAATGCTCAATCTATCGGAGCAATCTTAGATCAAATTGATTGGGATGAAGTATTAGGAACTATTTGTGGTGATGATACCTGTCTATTAATATGCAGAGATGAAGAAGCAAGTCATACAATTAAAACAAGAATTTTCAATTTATTATAAGGATGCGATTAATCTATGTTACAAACCTTATCAATAAAGCAATTTGCAATTATAGATGAACTCGAAATTCATTTTTCTGATGGTTTAACTGTGCTTAGTGGTGAAACTGGATCTGGTAAATCAATTATTATAGATGCAATAGGCCAACTTATTGGTATGCGTGCCTCTTCTGATTTTGTAAGACATGGAGAGAAAAAAGCAATTATCGAAGGGATTTTTGATATTGATAATAGTAAAGAGGCCATTTCAGTTTTAAATGAGTTAGATATTGATATTGATGAAGACTTTCTATTAGTAAAAAGAGAGATTTTTAGTTCTGGAAAAAGTATTTGTCGTATTAATAATCAAATTGTTACACTTCAAGATCTAAGAAAAGTGATGCAAGAACTTTTAGACATACATGGCCAACATGAAACGCAAACGTTATTAAAACAAAAATATCATTTAAAATTATTAGATGATTATGCTGAAAATCAATATAGCCGTGTTAAAGAACAATATGAAACTACATTTAATGAATATAAAGAAAAGAAAAAAGAACTTGAAGAGTTACAGTCTGCTGATCAAGCATTATTGCAACGTCTTGATTTAATGAAGTTTCAATTTGAGGAATTGCAAGAAGCTTCTCTAAAAGAAGGTGAAATTACTCAATTAGAATCTGATATAAAACGAATCCAAAATTCTGAAAAATTAAGTTTAGCATTAAACAATGCGCATGTCACACTTACAGATGAACATGCTATCACCGACCGTTTATATGAATTAAGTAATCATTTACAAACTATTGATGACATTATTCCAGGTAGATTTAAAAAACTTAAAGAAGATATTGATCAGTTCTACTATACCTTAGAGGATGCTAAACATGAACTGTACGATGAAATGTCAAATACTGAATTCGATGAACAATTACTTAATGAATTAGAATCTAGAATGAACTTACTGAATAATCTTAAACGTAAGTACGGTAAAACTATTGATGAACTTATTACTTATCAATCGAAATTAGAAAGTGAAATTGCTAAGATTGAAAATTATGAAGAAAGTACTTCTCAATTAAAAGAAGAAATTGACCTGCTTTATGAAAAAGTAATAAAATATGGACAGTCATTATCAAAGGAAAGACGAATTGTAGCTCGAACGTTACGGGATCATATCGTGGCTGAAATTCAAAATTTACAAATGAAAGATGCTAACCTCGAAATTTCATTTCAGCCCTTAGAAACTCCTACAATAGAAGGAATTGAGTTTGTAGAGTTTCTAATTAGTCCTAATAAGGGAGAACCACTTAAAAGTTTAAATAAAATAGCTTCTGGCGGAGAGCTTTCTCGTATTATGCTAGCGTTAAAAAGTATATTCGTTGAATCAAGAGGTCAAACCGCTATTTTGTTTGATGAAGTTGATTCGGGGGTTTCTGGTCAAGCAGCTCAAAAAATGGCTGAAAAAATGAGAGATATTGCAAAATATATTCAAGTTATCTGTATATCTCACTTACCGCAAGTAGCTTCTATGAGTGATCATCACTTATTAATTAGTAAAATGTCTAAGAATGATCGTACAACAACTCAAGTGAAAGAGTTAAAAAAAGAAGATAAAATTGACGAAATTGCTCGTATGATTTCCGGAGCAAGTGTAACTGAATTAACAAGAGAAAATGCTAGAGAAATGATTGCTCAAAATCATAAATAGTTTATAATTGAATAATTTAAATTAAGGTTGGATGTCGAAAAGAAATAGAACATACTGAGTATAATGTTATTTTTTTATATTCAAATTGTTGATTCACACTTTTCAATTCTAACCTTTAAATCTGATTAATAAGGAGTATCAAAATGTCTGAAAAACAATATGACTTAGTTGTTTTAGGTGGTGGGACAGCAGGATACGTAGCAGCGATTCGTGCTTCTCAATTAGAAAAAAAGGTAGCAATTGTAGAGAAATCATTATTAGGTGGCACATGTTTACATAAAGGGTGTATTCCTACTAAAGCGCTACTTAAATCTGCTGAAGTGACTCGTACTGTTAGACAATCTTCAGAATTTGGTATAGACACAAACGATTTACATATTAATTTTGAAAAAATGATGAATCGAAAAACGGATATTGTTAATCAAATGCATAATGGCGTTCAAAGTTTAATGCAAAAAAATCATATTGATATTTATAATGGTATAGGACGTATTATGGGAACTTCTATATTTTCTCCACAAAGCGGAACAATTTCTGTTGAATACGAAGATGGCAGCTCAGAGTTACTTCCAAATCAATTTGTACTTATCGCTACAGGGTCACGTCCTCAAACATTACCATTTTTAGAAATTAATCATCAGAATATTTTATCGAGCGATGATATATTACAAATTGATACACTTCCAGACAGTATTGCTATTGTCGGGGGCGGTGTGATTGGCCTTGAATTTGCTTCCTTACTAACTGATTTAAATGTAAATGTTAAAGTGATTGAAGCAGGTAAACGTATATTACCTTCTGACAGTAAATCCATTTCTACATTTTTAAGAGATAGTTTAATTGAACGAGGTGTAGAATTTTTTGAGGATTGCCAACTAAGTGAAGAGAATATCATACATAAAAATGATGTCATTCAAATAAATATAAATGAAAAAACTACTATTACAGTTGATAAAATATTAGTTGCAGTAGGTCGTGTACCTAATACAAGTGATATTGGTATTCAGAATACTAAAATTCAATTAGATACTCATGGGTATATCAAAGTAAATGAATTTCAACAAACGAGTGATAAGCATCTTTATGCGGCAGGTGATTGTATCGGAACATTACAATTAGCTCACGTAGCTTCTAAAGAAGGAATCACTGCAGTTGAACATATGTTTAATGATCATCCGCTTCCAGTGAATTATCATTTAATGCCCAAATGTGTTTATACTTATCCAGAAGTCGCATCTATCGGTTTAAATATAGAAACTGCTAAATCTCAAAATATTAAGGCAACAAGTTATAAAGTTCCTTTTAATGCTATTGGAAAAGCAGTTATTGAAGAAACTAAAAATAAACGTGGTTTTTGTGAAATTATATTAAATAAAGATAATGGAGATATTATTGGAATAAGTATGGTAGGCCCACATGTCACAGAGTTAATAAATGAAGTTGCTTTATTACAATTTATGAATGGATCAACATTAGAATTAGGATTAACGACTCATGCACATCCGTCATTGTCTGAAATATTGATGGAACTTGGGCTAAAGGCTGAAAACAGAGCGATCCACGTTTAAAGGAGGAAGTAAAATGATTGACTACAAATCTGTGGGACTTACAGATGAAGATTTGAGAGAAATATATAAATGGATGGACCTAGGACGAAAACTAGATGAACGCCTATGGTTACTTAACCGTGCTGGAAAAATACCCTTTGTAGTAAGTGGTCAAGGACAAGAAGCCACTCAAATTGGTATGGCGTATGCAATGAAAGAAGGAGATATTTCATCTCCGTATTATAGAGATTTAGCTTTCGTTACATATATGGGGATTTCACCTTATGATACAATGTTAGCTTCTTTCGGTAAAAAGGATGACATTAATTCTGGAGGAAAACAAATGCCTTCTCATTTTAGTCATAGAGAAAAAGGTATTTTATCTCAAAGTTCTCCGGTAGCAACACAAATCCCTCACTCAGTAGGCGCAGCATTAGCATTAAAAATGAATCAACAATCTAATATAGCAACTGCTACTGTAGGAGAAGGTAGTTCTAATCAAGGAGATTTTCATGAAGGATTGAATTTTGCTGGAGTCCATAAATTACCGTTTGTATGTGTAATTATTAATAATAAATACGCAATTTCAGTCCCTGATTCATTACAATATGCAGCAACGCATCTATCTGATAGAGCAATAGGTTATGGTATTCATGGAGAAACTGTAGATGGAAATGATCCAATTGCGATGTACAAAGCAATGAAAGAAGCAAGAGAAAGGGCACTTAATGGCGAAGGAGCAACGTTGATTGAAGCTATTACTACTCGAATGACTCCTCATTCTTCTGATGATGATGATACATATCGTTCTAAAGAAGAAAGAGATGCTTTCAAGACATCTGACTGTAATCTTAAATTCAAAAATGAATTACTCGATTTAGGCATTATTGATGAAGATTGGTTAAACGAATTAGATAATGCACATAAATCTATTATAGATAAAGCTACAAAAGATGCTGAAAATGCTCAATATCCAGATGTAGAAGAAACATATCAATATGTGTATGATCCGGAAGGAGATATTTTCAATGACTAAAATGAGTTATATAGAAGCCATTCAAAATGCACAAGACTTGGCTATGGAAAAAGATAATAATATTTTTATATTAGGAGAAGATGTAGGACGAAAAGGTGGTGTATTCGGTGCTACACGTGGTTTGCAAGAAAAATATGGAGAACTGCGTGTAATTGATACGCCTTTAGCAGAATCAAATATTATCGGTACTGCAATTGGTGCAGCAATGCTTGGCAAACGCCCTATAGCTGAAATTCAATTCGCAGATTTTATTTTACCAGCAGTTAATCAAATTATTAGTGAAGCTGCTAAAATGCGATATCGTTCTAATAACGATTGGCAATGTCCTTTAACTGTTCGTGCACCATTTGGTGGTGGCGTACATGGTGGTTTATATCATTCTCAAAGTATTGAGAGTATCTTTGCGTCTACACCTGGATTAACAATTGTAATTCCTTCAACTCCATATGATGCGAAAGGTTTATTATTATCTTCAATTGAATCAAATGATCCAGTATTATTTTTTGAACATAAAAAAGCATACCGATTTTTAAAAGAAGAAGTACCCGATTCTTACTATACTATCCCTTTGGGTAAAGCTGATGTTAAACGTGAAGGTGATGATATTACAGTTTTCACTTATGGTTTATGTGTTAACTATTGTATTCAAGCAGCCGATATTTTAGAGGCAGATGGCATTAATGTTGAAGTAGTTGACTTAAGAACAGTTTATCCATTAGATAAAACAACGATTATTGAACGCGCTAAACGAAATGGTAAGATTTTGCTTGTAACTGAAGACAACCTTGAAGGTAGTGTTATGTCTGAAGTTTCAGCAATCATAGCCGAACATTGTTTATTTGAATTAGATGCACCAATTATGCGGTTAGCTGGTCCTGATGTTCCATCAATGCCATTTTCTCCTAACTTAGAAAATGAAGTAATGATGAATCCTGATAAGATATTAAAAAAAATGCGTGAGTTAGCACAATTTTAGGGAGGTAACATAATGGATGTTAAAATGCCAAAATTAGGAGAAAGTGTCCATGAAGGTACAATCGAACAATGGTTAGTTTCTGAAGGGGATCATGTGGATGAATATGAACCACTATGTGAAGTAGTTACAGATAAAGTAACAGCAGAAGTTCCTTCAACTATTTCTGGTACAATTACAGAGTTAATTGCTACTGAAGGTGAAACGATTGAAATCAATCAAACCATTTGTAAAATTCAACCCGATGATACATCTTTAAATTCTAATCAAGACGATACTAACGAAACTAATGAAACACCCAGTCAAACACAAAGTAATTCTGTAAAGAGCCAGTCTAAGCCTTCTAACACAAATCAATCATCTAAGCATTCGATCAATAATGGAAGATTTTCTCCAGTCGTATTTAAGATAGCTTCAGAAAACGATATTGATTTATCACAAGTCCCAGGCACAGGATTTGAAGGTAGAGTAACCAAAAAAGATATTGAAACTTATATTCAAGAAAATAACCAACAAAATTCAAAAGAAACATATACCACTCAGATAACGAATCATTCCGAAACAACTTCAAGAAATAATAACGCTTCATCAAATGAACCATTAGACGATTATACAATATCAGTTAAAGGCGTGCGAAAAGCAATTGCCCAAAATATGGTTACCAGTGCCACTGAAATTCCACATGGCTGGATGATGATAGAAGTCGATGCTACAAATCTTGTGAAAACTAGAAATCATTATAAGACTGTGTTTAAAAAACAAGAAGGATATAATTTAACTTTCTTTGCTTTCTTTGTAAAAGCTGTAGCAGAAGCTTTGAAATCTAATCCATTACTTAATAGCAGTTGGGATGGTAATGAAATTATAATTCATAAAGACATCAATATTTCAATAGCTGTAGCTGATGAAGATAAATTATATGTTCCTGTAATTAAAAATGCTGATGAAAAATCAATTAAAGGTATTGCTAGAGAAATCAATCAACTAGCACAAAAAGCTCGAAATCAACAACTGGCTCAAGAAGACATGACTGGTGGTACTTTTACAGTTAATAATACTGGTACATTTGGTTCTGTATCTTCAATGGGTATTATTAATCATCCTCAAGCAGCAATTTTACAAGTAGAATCAATTGTTAAAAAACCTGTTGTCATCGACGATATGATAGCTATAAGAAATATGGTTAATTTATGTATTTCAATTGATCATCGTATTTTAGATGGTGTTCAAACTGGACGATTTATGTCGCAAGTAAAAAATCGAATTGAAAGCTATTCAATTGAAACAACAAATATTTATTAAAAGTTTGTTATATTACAACCAACCTATTTGAACTATATGTTGTAAATTAGTAAAATGACAATAAATAATAATTGACTGAAAGGTGATTCTAAATGGATTTAAATTTTGATTTATATATGAATGGTGTTGTAGAACAAGCTAGAAATGAAATTGAATCTGCTGGTTATGAACAATTAACTACTTCAGATGAAGTTGATAAAGTATTTAAACAAGATGGCACTACACTCGTAATGATAAATTCTGTTTGTGGATGTGCAGGAGGTATAGCGCGTCCAGCAGCAAGTCACGCACTTCATTATGATAAGTTACCTAATAGATTGGTTACTGTATTTGCTGGTCAAGATAAAGAAGCAACTCAGCAAGCAAGAGACTATTTTGAAGGATACGCACCTTCAAGTCCTTCATTTGCACTGATGAAAGATGGTAAGATTACTGAAATGATAGAACGCCATCAAATAGAAGGTCATGACGTAATGGATGTTATCAATCAACTTCAAAAGTTATTTGATAAGTATTGTGAAGAAAGATAAGAGGAACAATACATGCTAACTTTAAATCCTTATAGAATTGGATTTAGAACACTTAAAACAGCTGTAGGAATTACTTTAGGTGTTATTTTAGCTAAATGGATAGGGCTTGATAACTATGCTTCAAGTGCTATCCTCATTGTTCTATGTATTAAACATACTAAGGTTCACTCACTACAAGCAATTGGTTCTCGATTCGTTTCGTGTTTATTAATGTTATTTTTTGGTTCATTTATTTTTAATTTACTTGGTCAAAATGCAATCGTTTTAGGATTAATTGTTTTATTATTTATTCCACTTACAGTGATGTTGAATGTTCAAGAAGGTGTAGTGACAAGTTGTGTCATTTTACTTCACGTATTTAATGCCAAAGTTATTGGGCTTCATTTAATTATTAATGAAATTTTACTTCTTATCATTGGCTTAGGAATAGCATTTTTAATGAATTTAATTATGCCTAGTCTAGATAATACATTAGGTAATTTTAAGAAAGAAATTGAAAATGAAATTAAAACAATATTTACACAATATAGTGAAGCATGTTTAAATATTAATAAACAATTGTCAATTTCTTTTGATACATTAGAAAACAATATTCGTAAGGCTAAATCTATTGCTTTTAGAGACGTTAAAAATCACTTTGTGCGAAATGAAAACTCATATTATCACTATTTTGATATGAGAGAAGAACAACTAGAAATACTACGCAGAATCCAAACATTAATTCATAATACTTCAGCTAATGATCCTTTGTTAGAGACTGTTGCCCATTTAATGGCTGAAATTGGAGATAATGTTAATAGTAATGATTATACTGTATTAAGACTACATTCATTATATGAGATACGTTTAAAATTAGACGAATTGCCATTGCCAGAATCACATCAATCTTTAAAATCAAGAGCAAGTATGATGCAAATTTTAAATGAATTAGAAGAATATTTAAATATTAAATCTCAATTCGGCTCTTTAAAATTACATAGTGAAATATAACATCTAAGATTAACTTCTAATCAAAGTAAAAAGACAAACTTTCTTTAAATACAAAAAGTTTGTCTTTTTTATTTGCATAATTTTAAGAAATAATAATAAAAACTATCGTCAAATTCGAATTTTTGTCGATAGTTTTTAATCTAATTAATTTTTAATGCATGAGAGGAACAAGACTTGTAAGTAACAATGCAGCTACAACTGCAATTAACATGATAATGATAATAATCTTTAGCACTTTATTATTCAATGTAAACGCTCCTTGAAACCTTTAAAATAATTTGATTATTCGTTATATTAATAACTTATAGTATATAAAATAACCTTAAATGATTTCGATAAAAATGGCAATCAATTTATTTACTCTAATTGTCAAAGTCAGTTAAAATATTATCTATATAAGAAAGGGGTTTTCATAATGATTAATAGTCGCCGTTTACTTAATACTTTTTTAGAGTTAGTGCAAATTAATTCTGAAACTGGGAATGAAGAAACGATACAACCCATTCTAAAAAAGAAATTTATAGATTTAGGATTAAAAGTTGTAGAAGATAATGCGTCTAAAAGAGAATGGTTAGGTGCAAATAATTTAATTTGTACCTTACCAAGTAGTAAAGGAAAAGAACATGTTTCTAAAATCTATTTTACTAGCCATATGGATACGGTTGTTCCAGGTATTAACGTTAAACCGATCCTTAAAGAAGATGGCTATGTATATTCAAATGGCACAACTGTATTAGGAGCAGATGATAAAGCAGGTATAGCTGCTTTGTTAGAAATGATTCAAACTATAAACGAACAACAATTACCTCATGGACAAATTCAATTTATTATCACTGTAGGAGAAGAAGCAGGTTTAAAAGGTGCTAAAGAATTAGATCAAAACTTGATAGATGCGGAGTTCGGCTATGCTGTCGATGCCAGCCAAGCGGTTGGAACAACAGTGGTGGGTGCTCCAACTCAAATGATTATCAATACAACTATTTATGGGAAAACAGCACATGCTAGTAAACCCAACCAAGGTATAAGTGCAATTCATATTGCAGCTAAGGCGATTAATAAAATGCATTTAGGTCAGATTGATCAAGATACCACAGCGAATATTGGTAAATTTTATGGTGGTTCTGCTACAAATATTGTTGCAGATAAAGTCATTTTAGAGGGAGAAGCTCGTTCGCATAATGATAAAAGTTTAGAATATCAAGTCAACCATATGAAAGAGACTTTCGAAACGACAGCAAAAGAATTAGGGGGTAAAGCAAACGTTGAAATTTCTAAGAGTTATCCTGGTTTTAGAAGAAACGATTCTGAGACTGTAACTCAATATGCTATAAAAAGTGCGAAAATTTTAGGCCTTTCAGGTAAAACTGTTATTGCTGGCGGAGGTTCAGATGGAAGTATTATTAATACGTATCATATTCCAACTGTTATATTAGGTGTAGGATATGAACATATTCATACTACTTCTGAACGTATTCCTGTAGCTGCTTTAAATCAACTTACGAATCAATTGATTAAAATTGTTGAATTAGTAGCGAAATAATATTTTACTTTAGTGAAGTCATTTATATTTTTGTGATACAATACTAATGAAATTATTGAATAAGAGAGGTAAGTAATATGACTCAACAAATAGGTGTAGTAGGTTTAGCTGTTATGGGTAAAAACCTAGCATGGAATATCGAATCACGTGGTTATAGCGTATCTGTTTATAACCGTTCTAGTGATAAAACAGATTTAATGATTAAGGAATCAGAAGGTAAACAAATTCATCCAACGTATTCTTTAGAAGATTTTGTAAACTCTTTAGAAAAACCACGTAAAATATTATTAATGGTTAAAGCTGGTCCTGCTACAGATGCAACAATTGATAGCTTATTGCCTTTATTAGATGACGATGACATTTTAATTGATGGCGGTAATACAAACTATCAAGATACAATTCGTCGTAACAAAGCACTTGCTGAAAGTGGTATCAACTTTATTGGAATGGGTGTTTCTGGTGGTGAAATCGGAGCGTTAACTGGTCCATCTTTAATGCCTGGTGGTCAACAAGAAGCTTACAACAAAGTAAGTGATATTTTAGATGCCATTGCTGCTAAAGCAAAAGATGGTGCTGCATGTGTAGAATATATTGGACCAAATGGTGCAGGACATTATGTAAAAATGGTTCATAATGGTATCGAATATGCTGATATGCAATTAATTGCTGAAAGTTATGCAATGATGAAAGAATTATTAGGTATGTCTCATGAAGAAATTTCTAAAACGTTTAAAGAATGGAATGCTGGAGAATTAGAAAGTTATTTAATTGAAATAACAGGCGATATTTTCACTAAATTAGATGAAAATAATGAACCTCTTGTAGAAAAAATTCTTGATACTGCGGGTCAAAAAGGAACTGGTAAATGGACATCAATTAATGCATTAGAATTAGGTATACCATTAACAATCATTACTGAATCTGTATTTGCACGTTTCATTTCTTCAATTAAAGAAGAACGCGTAAATGCATCGAAAGTATTAAGTGGCCCTAAATCAAACTTTGATGGCAATAGAGAAGACTTCTTAGAAAAAATCCGTAAAGCGTTATATATGAGTAAAATTTGTTCATACGCTCAAGGTTTCGCCCAAATGCGTAAAGCGAGCAATGAAAATGAATGGAACCTTAAATTAGGTGATTTAGCAATGATTTGGCGTGAAGGTTGTATTATTCGTGCTCAATTCTTACAAAAAATTAAAGACGCATATGACAATAATTCAGGTCTTCAAAACTTATTATTAGACCCTTATTTCAAAGGTATTGTTACTGAATATCAAGATGCACTTAGAGAAGTAGTTGCTACTGGTGTTAAAAATGGCGTACCAACACCTGGTTTCTCAGCAAGTATCAGCTATTATGATAGCTACCGTTCAGAAGATCTACCTGCTAATTTAATTCAAGCTCAACGTGATTATTTTGGTGCACATACGTATGAACGTAAAGATAAAGATGGTATTTTCCATACTCAATGGACTGAAGAATAATCATTGTAGGATTAAAAATCTGGGACATCATTAAGTGTCTCAGATTTTTTTATTATGACAGTTTTGTATAGATGTCTTAATACATATAGCCTTGCTATTTAATTTACATTTAATCGATATATCCCAAGTTGACATTTAGAGACTCGATTAGTACGATAAATATAGGTGTAAACGTTTTCTAAATAACTGGATTATCGCTATATAATGCTATTACATATTATTTTATATTTATATAAATCCAGAAAAATTTAGATTATATATTGAAGACTAACATTGACTATTAAATATTTAACTCGAATATTATGATTAATTATTTCAAAGTTAATTGATTTACATAATACTTTCAAAGGAGCGATATAAATGGAAAAAAATTGGTGGAAAGAAGCCGTAGCATATCAAGTGTATCCGAGAAGTTTTAATGATAGCAATAATGATGGTATTGGTGATTTACCAGGGATGGTAGAAAAATTGGACTATCTGAAAGATTTAGGTATTGATGTCATTTGGCTTAGTCCAATGTATAAATCTCCAAACGATGATAATGGTTATGATATTAGTGATTATCAAGATATTATGGAAGAATTTGGAACAATGGAAGACTTTAATCATTTATTATCTGAGACTCATAAGCGTGGAATGAAATTAATTTTAGACCTTGTTGTTAACCATACATCTGATGAACACCCATGGTTTATAGAATCTCGTTCTAGTAAAGATAATCCTAAACGAGATTGGTATATTTGGGCAGATCCTAAATCTGACGGTTCTGAACCTAATAATTGGGAAAGTATTTTCAATGGTTCAACATGGGAATATGATGACACAACAAAACAGTATTATTTCCACTTATTTAGTAAAAAGCAACCTGATTTAAATTGGAGTAATCCTGACGTTAGAGAAGCTGTTTTTAAAATGATGAATTGGTGGTTCGAAAAAGGAATTGATGGCTTTAGAGTCGATGCGATCACACATATCAAAAAAACATTTGAAGCTGGTGATTTACCTGTTCCAAAAGGAAAACAATACGCTCCAGCATTTGATGTTGATATGAATCAACCAGGCATTCAAGATTGGCTTCAAGAAATGAAGGACAAATCACTTAGCCATTATGACATTATGACTGTTGGCGAAGCAAATGGCGTAAATCCAGATAATGCAAAAGAGTGGGTTGGAGAAAAAGAAGGTAAATTCAATATGATTTTCCAATTTGAACATTTAGGTTTATGGAGTACTGGAGACTCTAAATTTGATGTTTTATCTTATAAAAATGTATTAAACCGTTGGCAAAAACAACTAGAGGGTATAGGATGGAATGCACTATTTATTGAAAATCATGATCAACCTAGACGTGTTTCTACTTGGGGAGATGATACAAAGTATTGGTTTGAATCTGCTACTAGCCATGCAGTGGTATATTTCTTACAACAAGGCACACCTTTTATTTATCAAGGTCAAGAAATTGGTATGACAAACTATCCATTTGAAAGTATTGAAACATTTAACGATGTTGCTGTAAAAACAGAATATCAAATTGTTAAATCTCAAGGTGGAGATGTTAATCAGTTATTAGATAAATATAAAATGGAGAATCGTGATAATTCTAGAACACCTATGCAGTGGACTAATGAAGTAAATGGAGGTTTTACTGAAGGTACGCCATGGTTCCCAGTCAACCCTAACTATAAAACAATAAATGTAGCACAACAATCCGAAGATTCAGATTCCGTTCTTAATTTTTATAAACGTCTAATTAAATTAAAAAAATCCGATGATATATATACTTATGGTGAGTTTAATTTAATCGATGATGAGAATGAGAATATTTTTGCTTACACACGTAAACTTAATAATAAAACAGTTCTAGTTGCAGGAAATTTAACAGATCATGTTGCATCATTAAATTTACCATTTGAAGTTGAAGCATCTCAAATTAAGCTACACAATTATAAAAATGATTTAGATATCACTAATATGAAACCTTTTGAAGCATTCGTAGCCGAACTTTAATAGTAAAGCGTTAGATGACATAAGTTTAATAACTTAGTCATCTAACGCTTTTTTTATTCTATATCATAAGTTTCTTGTTTAATAGGTAGCCATAATTGTATTTTAGTGAACGGGTTCTCGAATGAGAGATCAAAAGGATAAATTTCAACATATAAGCTATTTTTTTCATAAGGTAGAGTAAGTTGTAAGCTGGATTCAATATAATACCAAGCTTCATTAACAGTATAATCCACTTGACCTTGCAAATTAAATTTTGCATAGTGTCGCCCTGGTAACAATCGGCTTTCTAAGTGAGCTGGATAACGTTCACTAGGTACGCCCACAAATAATTCTACACCTTCATCTAAAGGACATGTAATAACAAATAACTCATATGGACTTATATTATTATATCGTTTTAATTCTTTTATTTTACCATCTAAATATAAATCTTCTAAAAAGTCAGGAACTTTGTAAGGGTTAGATAGTTGATTAGCCTCAATATATTTTACATATCCAACTAAAGGTGTGTCTTTAGTCGTTTCTAGTCTGTAAGGGTATGGTGCTCTTTCTGTAGTTGTTAATTTAATATACAAGCGTTCATTCATTTTTAGTTCTTCTTTTTTAGTAGAAGCTTGAATAGGAGATATTCCATGAAAATCACTAAAATCATTTGCAAAGTCATTTGAACTTAAATAATTATAGCGTTTTGCTACATCAACTAATCTCGAAGAACTTTGTATCATTTCTTTAGCAGCTTCAGTCATTTTTCGAGAGTGAGCATAACTTTCAGGAGGTTGTCCAACAATCATTTTAAACGATTGATCAAGATGGTAAGGAGAGAGACCAACGTAATCACTTAAATCTTGCAAATTAAAAGGCTCTAATAAATGATCTTCTATATATACAATTGCCTGTTGTATCTGCTTGATAACGTCCAAAACTTTCACTCCAATAAATTTACAATCAATACTAATATTTTACATTATTTTATAAAAATATACATCAATAATATAAAATTAAATTAAATTTTTAAATGACTCTTTCAATATTCAATTTAAAAAGGACAAGACCTTATTTTCAATGAGTGAAAATAATATAATGTGTCTTATCCTTTATACATTTATCACATGAAACGTCTAGTATATCTGTTTATTGAATATCGTCCCACCAATGATTTCCGTCTCTGCTTAATAATAAATCACTTTCGATAGGGCCATTTGTCCCTGATTTATAGTTAGGGAAGTTTGGATCAATCATAGTCCAATGTTCTTGAATAGCGTCTACAAATTTCCATGTAGATTTAAGTTCTTCCCAATGTGTAAAGTTCGTTGCATCACCTTTAAGACAATCGAATAACAAGTTTTCATATGCATCTACTGTGTTCATTTTATCTTGTGCACTCATAGCATAAGACAGTTGAACAGGCTTTGTTTCGATACCTTGAATACTTTTCTTAGCATTTAAGTGTAATGAAATACCTTCATTAGGTTGAATATTAATAACTAATAAATTAGAATCTAGTAATCGATCCGTTTGATAATATAAATTCATAGGAACTTCTTTAAATTCTACAACAACTTGTATACATTTAGACTTCATACGCTTACCAGTACGAATGTAGAATGGTACACCAGCCCAACGGAAGTTATCGATAGTTAATCTTCCAGAAACAAAGGTTGGTGTATTGGAATCAGATGCAACACGATCTTCATCTCTATAAGCGATAACACGTTGGTCATTAATAGTTCCTTCTCCATATTGTCCACGCACAAAGTTTTGATTGACTTCTTCAGGTTTTAATTGTCTTAAAGATTTTAATACTTTCACCTTTTCAGCTCGAATATCTTCACTTTTAAGACTAATAGGTGCTTCCATTGCTAGTAATGCAACCATTTGTAACATATGGTTTTGTACCATATCTTTTAATGCACCGCTCGATTCATAATAACCTCCACGATCTTCAACACCTAGTATTTCTGAAGAAGTGATTTGTATATTAGAGATATACTTATTATTCCAAAGAGGTTCAAACATCGCATTAGCGAATCGTAGAACTTCGATATTTTGCACCATATCTTTACCAAGATAGTGATCAATTCTGTATATTTCTTCTTCTTTAAATGATTGTCGTAATTGATTATTTAATTTTTCAGCAGATTTAAAATCACTACCAAATGGTTTTTCAATTACAAGGCGTTTAAATCCTTTAGTTTCAGTTAAGCCAGAAGCTTTTAAATAATCAGAAATTGGTCCAAAGAATTGAGGTGCCATTGCTAAATAGAATAGGCGATTACCTTCTAATTTAAATGTATCATCAAGTTCATTAGAGAATGCTAATAATTCATGATAACTTTCTTCTTCATTGACATCATTTTTAAAATAAAAAACATGTTCTATGAATTCATCGAGTCGATCAGTATCTTTGACGTGCGTTTGAATAGATTGTTTAACTTGTTCACGGAAAAAGTCGTTAGTATAATCTCTTCGACCAACGCCAATAATGGCAATATGTTCATCTAAATTATCTTGTTGATATAAGTGGAATAAAGAAGGGAATAATTTTCTATGACTCAAATCTCCAGTTGCGCCAAATATAGTAATTAAACAAGGGATATGTTTAGTGTGTGTGTTCAAATTCAAAACCTCAATTCTTTAATTGCTATGATTAATTCATTATAAATTAAAACTGTTTTTCTTGATATGTTTTTGCCTAAAATTGTTGATAATATTTACAACATTAAACTAAATAACATACAATTTATTTTTTATAAGTTACATTATACCCTAAATTCTGATAAATTCATTTATTTTATTTCATATGATAACAAACTTATAGACGTATGATAAAATATATTGAAGAAAGAGGAGGCAAATGCATGGAAGTTACATTTTTTGGAACGAGTGCGGGTTTACCTACTAAAGATCGTAATACTCAAGCGATTGCTTTAAACCTAGAACCTTATTCAAATTCAATATGGTTATTCGATGTAGGAGAGGGGACTCAACATCAAATTTTGCATCACTCGATAAAATTAGGCAAAGTTGATCATATTTTTATCACGCATATGCATGGCGACCACATTTTTGGATTACCTGGATTATTAACAAGTCGTTCATTCCAAGGTGGAGAAGATAAGCCATTGACGTTAATAGGGCCAACAGGTTTGCAACAATTTATTGAAACCGCTTTGAAATTATCTGAATCTCATTTAAACTATCCTATTACATATATTGAAATTGATAATAATTTTACATATCATCATAATGGCTTTACAGTTTCATCAAGGTTATTAAATCATGGTATACCTTCATATGGTTATCGAATTGAGGCTCCTACAACACCAGGTACAATTGATGTAACTGCATTAAAGGCAATTGGACTAGAACCGGGTCCTAAATATCAAGAAGTAAAAATGTTTGATACTTTTGAATATAATAATCAAATTTATCTTTCTAAAGACTTTAAAGGTCCAGCCAAACCAGGACCTATTGTTACTATTTTTGGAGATACGAAACCATGTGATAACGAATATATACTTGCAGAAAATGCGGATATTATGATTCATGAAGCAACATATATTGACGGTGACAAAATTTTAGCAAATAACTATCATCATAGTCACATTGACGATGTATTTAGGTTAATTTATCAGTCTAATGTGAAGAAAAGTTTTATTACCCATCTAAGTAATCGATATAATTTAGAAGATATAGAAGAGATAAACCGTGCATTAAAAGAAATGAAAGATACACCAAATTTTGAGTTTGTTAAAGACTTTGATACATTCAAATTTTAAATAATAATAGCGTTTTAAATGCTACGTAAAAACTAAAAAATAGCTATAACGATATGTATGACTTAATTTTCGTTATAGTTATTTTTAATATTTATTACTCATCTTCACTTTTAGAAAGGGCGATACTTCTATGAACTGCAGCATCTAGACAGGCTTTAAAAATACTCTCAATATCATGTCGATCAAGTTCATTTAATCCAGCTTGTGTTGTGCCACCTTTAGAGGTAATATTTTTTCTAAGTTGTTCCATACTTAAATCCGATCGTTCAATCATCTTACTTGTTCCAATAATGAGATTCTTAATGGATTCTTCAACTTGTTTTTTTTCAAGACCTAATGATGTTCCTGCTTTAACATATTGTTCAAATACATGATATAAAAAAGCTGGTCCGCTTCCTGTAATAGCCGTCACTTGATGTAAATATTCTTCGTCAACTTCAATAACTGAGCCAAAAGCACTAATTAATTCTGTTACTTCATCTTTAGAATGAGGATCGAAATTACCAGAAAAACTAATACCTGTTACTGAATGACCTACCTGTGCATTTGTATTGGGCATAATTCTAGCAACGGGATTATTCGTTTCTAACTTTTCTCGGATATAATTTATCGATAAACCAGCCATAATAGATATAAAACGATGGTCTGATTGTATATGTGATTTAATACGTGATGCGACCGTTTCAAAATCATGAGGCTTAGTACCTAGAAAAACATAATCTGCATCTTTTAATAAAAATGCATCATCGTAACTATATTTTACTCCTAATTCTTTCGCAAATGATTTTAAAGTATTTTCATTTGATTTATTTGTTAAATAAATATCGTTATGATTTAATATTTTAGAATCAATAATTCCTTTAAAAATGGCTTGTGCCATGTTACCAGCGCCATAAAATACTAACTTCATAAAACAGCACCATCCTTACCCTTAATTGATAAAACTATAGTAACATATTCAATATAATTATTATCAAAAATTAACTATACTTGTTAGATAGGAGAGAGTCATCCGTGATTGTAGGTAAACATTTCATCGTAACTGGAGGAACTAGTGGCTTAGGTTTAGAAATAACGAAAGAATTATTAAAAAAAGGCGCATATATTACCCTCATTGTTCGTAGTACGGAGAAATTCGAAAATATTAATTTTAATCCGTACAAACATCGTGTTTCAATGATTAAATGTAATTTACAAGATATTTCACAAATAGATAATATTTCTAAATCTCTTTGTTATCCGATTGACGGAATCATTTATAGTGCAGGTTTAGGCTTTTTTAAATCAATACAATCTCATTCGTTAGAAGAAATCATGGAAACTTATGATGTAAATGTGCTTGGTTTTATTACATTATTTAAAACTGTTAAACCCTATTTAACAATGAACGCTTCTATAGTGGCTATTTCAAGTCAGGCAGCATTTGTAACGCAAGCGAATGCTGCATTTTATGGCTCATCTAAAGCTGCTTTAAATGGCGTATTAAATGCTCTAAGAATTGAGGAACAAGACTTTCATGTAATGACTGTTAATCCAGGTCCCATTAATACACCATTTCATAAAAAAGCAGATCCATCATTGAAGTATGCTAATAAATATGCATCACTAATGATAGATCCCAAAATACTCGCAGAAGACATCGTTAAAGGTATCATCACTCGTAAAGTAGAAATTAACAAGCCGCTATGGATGAATCCACTATTAAAACTTTACCAATTAGCTCCTAGAAAAATTGAAAAATATTTTACTTCATTGTTTAAAAATAAAATATAATTTAACCTAAAAAAGTGATGAAGCATTCATCATAGATACTTCATCACTTGTACTTTACATCAACGATTGTTTATAAGAATTTATAATAATGATTCCTTACTCAAGATGCTGAGTATATTCCAAATCTTTCACACGGTGACGTGCAGATTTAATTTGATCCAAACTTACTGTTTTATTAAAATTAGCAATATTATCTTTTAATTGTGAAACAGAACTTGCACCAACAATAATAGAACCTAATGCATCATGAGATTTTAAATATTCGAATGATAAAGCACTTAAATTACTTTCAACTTCCTTAACAGAAGCAATCGTTTCTCCTAATTCATGATAATTATAGTCAAAAATACCATCAGAGAATTTCTGATCAAGTACATTAACACTATTTGAAGTAAGTAACCCTTTAAACACGGGACCACGTGCTAAAACTTTTACGCCATGAGAATGAATATGATTTAAAAGACGTTCTGGACGATTATCAATAAGATTAAATTGAGACATAATCGTTTCTATTTGACTGTGTTTTAAATAATACTCAATCACGTTAGGTCTAATAGAAGAGATTCCAT
Organism: Staphylococcus sp. HMSC072H03; assembly: GCF_001809305.1. Taxonomy (NCBI): domain Bacteria; kingdom Bacillati; phylum Bacillota; class Bacilli; order Caryophanales; family Staphylococcaceae; genus Staphylococcus; species Staphylococcus sp. HMSC072H03. Next base: position 414,814 of record NZ_KV796881.1, on the reverse strand, counting down.
AAGCTTTGATTACACCTTCTTTTTTCAGTTCATCGAATGCACTAATCGTCTCATCTAGGGGATCATCAATTGTACCTCCGTGAAGTTGATAAAGATCTAACTGTTCTAAGCCTAATCGTTTTAAAGAACTTTTAACACTTTCTTTAATATATTTTTTTGAAGGATCCCAAGTAGTACTACCATCATTAAGTGGTCTATTTCCTACTTTTGTTCCTATAACAATATCATCTCTATTTTGATATTTCTTTAAAGACTTTCCAACAATGTCTTCATTGACCCCTCTATCATAAATATCTGCGGTATCAAAATATGTGATATCATTTTCAATTGCACACTCAATAATTTCTTCTGCATGATGATATTCTGTGCCTAAACTCATACAGCCTAAACCTAGTTCCGAAATTTCAATGCCACTTTTTAATATATTTTTTTGCATGAACAATCTCCTTCCGATACACTTTAGTTAACGCATTTATCTTATCAATTTATTAACTTAATGAAAAGGGACGTGGATATAATGGACTTTAATGAAAAAACTTTTGATAGAACAGTCATTTATAATGGTAAAATTATCGATCTAGAACTACACGATGTGGAATTACCAGACGGAAAAACTTCCAAGAGAGAAATTATCAAGCATAATGGTGCTGTGGCAATTTGCGCTATTACTCCAGAAAAAGAAGTACTATTGGTTAAACAATATCGTAAACCTATTGAAAAACCCTTGTTAGAAATTCCAGCAGGTAAACTAGAAGAATATGAAGAAAGAGAAGAAGCAGCTAAACGCGAATTAGAAGAAGAAACTGGCTACAAAGCTAATCATCTAACGTTCATCACTCATATGTATGGTTCTCCAGGATTTTCAAATGAGAAACTAACCATTTATTTTACTGATCATTTAAGTGTAGGAGAATTAAATCTGGATGATGACGAATTTGTAGAATTGCATAAAATACACTTAGACGATATCCATGCACTTATAGAAAATCATGAAATTGAAGATGCGAAAACAATGATTGCTTTACAATATGTATTATTAAATTATAATCATTATAAATAAGATGTGATAACTACTTGATTTTTACTAAATTTATTGGTAATTTATTAATTGAAATAATTTAGTTTAAAATGATTATAATTAATTGAGGAGTGATGCTCCCGTGGAAGAACGTCTAAATAGAGTAAAACAACAATTACAGCAATCTTCTTATAAATTAACACCTCAACGCGAAGCAACAGTTCGTGTGTTAATTGAGAATGAAAAAGATCATCTCAGTGCTGAAGATGTATATTTAAAAGTAAAAGATAAAGCACCTGAAATAGGTTTAGCTACTGTTTATCGAACTTTAGAACTACTTGCTGAATTAAAAGTAGTAGATAAAATTAATTTTGGTGATGGCGTAGCGCGATTTGATTTGAGAAAAGAAGGTGCTAAACATTTTCATCATCACTTAGTTTGTATGGAATGTGGTAGGGTAGATGAAATTCATGAAGACTTACTACCAAAAGTAGAAGAACGTGTTGAATCAGAATATCAATTTAAAATTTTGGATCACCGCTTAACATTTCACGGTATATGTTCAGAATGCCAAGCTAAAGGTAAATAATAAGTTAAACTTAATAAAGTGTTGTATCAACTCTATATACAAATGCTTGAAGAACTTTTCAAGATAAAAAAGTAATATGTAATAATTAATCGATAGAAGGTGTGAAATTAAGAATCAACTTTGAATTCTATTTCATACCTTTTTTATATAAACAGAGGTGTAATATGAATACGATTATTGAAGAATTTTTAAAATTTATTCAAATTGAAAAGGGATTGAGTGAAAATACTATCGGCGCATATCGACGTGATTTAGCTAAATATGAAGAATACATGAAAGAACATAAAATTGCTCATATCGATTTTATTGATCGCCAAGTTATACAAGAATGCTTAGGATATTTAATAGACCAAGGTGCTTCTGCTAAATCAATGGCGCGTTTTATCTCTACAATTCGCAATTTTCATCAATTTGCACTTAGAGAAAAATATGCCGCTAAAGATCCAACTGTCTTAATTGAGACTCCGAAATATGAGAAGAAGTTACCCGATGTTTTAGAAGTTGAGGAAGTCATTCAACTTTTGGAAACACCGGACTTAAATAAGAAAAATGGGTATCGTGATCGTACAATATTAGAATTATTATATGCGACTGGCATGCGTGTTTCTGAACTGATACAAATTAATATTGAGGATATAAATCTTATTATGGGATTTGTTAGAGTATTTGGTAAAGGTAATAAAGAACGAATTATACCATTAGGAGACACTGTGATTGAATTTCTAGATACGTATTTAGAAAAGATACGTCCTCAACTTTTGAAAAAGACTATTACGAATGTATTGTTTTTAAATATGCACGGTAGACCTTTAACTAGACAAGGGATATGGAAGATGATTAAACAATATGGTTCAAAGGCCAATATTAATAAAACTTTAACTCCTCATACGTTGAGACATTCATTTGCTACACATCTTTTAGAAAATGGGGCAGATTTAAGAGCAGTTCAAGAAATGCTTGGTCATTCAGATATTTCAACGACGCAACTTTATACACATGTGTCTAAATCTCAAATAAGACAAATGTATAATCAATTCCATCCCAGAGCTTAAAATAAAAGAAAGAAAAGTGAATGATTTAACTTTTCTTTCTTTTATTTTTAAGTGCTTTTTTTCTAGCTGCAATGATATCGCTTCTATCTCTTAGACGATGGCAATGAACAATCATGTCATCATTGTTAATTTGTGTCTTATATTCATAATTAGGATATAAATTGATAATTTCCCTTTCTACCGAAGATTTAATTGGCAACTGTATTGGTTGAAATGTCTGATCATATTTCACTTTTTCTATTTGATTTTGAATCAAAAAAGTAAATTCATTGACCTTTAAACCTAGTGTCTCTTTATCTTTCGCATGCTTAAATGTATATAACGCTTTTTTAAAACTTTTTAATGCACCTAACTTATTACATCGTCTATAGTGATACATTGCAGTTGAAAATAATATTAAACTAACTACAGCATCTTTCTTAGAAAAATTAGGGTTTGACTTCCATAATTCTTCTAAAATATCATGACATAAAAAATAATGTTGGTGTGTATGAAATTGATAGTAGAAGTGACTTAATGCTTTATTCATGAATACTCATCCTTAATTTAATTCTAATATATATTCATGCTATAATATTTAAGTGAATTATGCACAATTTAGATTTTATAATACAAGGAAGTTAATTTATGTACGAAGTTAAATTAGATGCTTTTAATGGCCCATTAGATTTACTTCTTCATTTAATTCATAAATATGAAATAGATATTTATGATATACCAATGAAAGCTTTAACTGAACAATATATGCAATATGTTCATGCAATGAAAGAAGTTGAAATTAATATTGCAAGTGAATATTTAGTGATGGCTTCAGAGTTATTAATGATAAAAAGTAGATTATTATTGCCACAACAAGAAACTGAAAATGACTTAGAAGAAGATCCTCGTGAGGAACTTGTAGGTCGTTTAATCGAATATCAAAATTATAAAGAATATTCTTTACTATTAACAGAATTAAAGAAAGAACGAGAATTATATTATACTAAATCACCAGCTGATTTATCTCACTTAGAAAAAGAAACGCATTGGGACAAAAATCAAACGATTGATTTGACTCAACTGATTGTTGCATACCAAAGAGTAAAAAATAGAGTAGCATTAAATACGCCAAAAGCAGTTGAAATTTCAAAAGATACTTTTACAATTCAACAAGCTACTGAAGTGGTTGCTAAACATTTAGAGAAACAAACATCATTTAACTTCTTTAGTTTATTTAACTTTAATGAACCTGTGAGTAAAGTCGTTACACATTTCTTAGCAATATTAGAAATGTCTAAAGCAGGTCTTATTAATATAGAACAGTCAAATAACTTTGAAGACATCAATATCATTAGAGGAGTGAACTATTCTATTGGATAACATTGGAATTATAGAGTCATTATTATTTACTGTAGGCGATGAAGGACTCGAAGCAGGTCAGCTTGCAGATATTTTAAAAATGGATTTAGATGAACTTGATCAATTAATTTCGACGTATCATTCAAAAGGTCTTGAAATACAAAGATATGGTTCCATTTATATGTTAACCTCCAAAAAAGAGAGTGCACCTTTTATCGAATTACTAGTGAATCAAAAAGCAAACATGAAATTATCTCAAGCTGCTATGGAGACACTATCGATTATTGCTTATAATCAACCATTAACTAGAAGTGATATCGAAGTAACAAGAGGTATCAATTCTGATGGTGCAGTGAGAACATTAATTGCTAGAGGACTTATTGAAGCAAAAGACATGGAGAATTCGCGTAGTCATTTACTCATGACTACTGATTTATTTTTAAATGTTTTTGGAATGAAATCAATAGAAGAACTACCATCTACTGAAGAAGATAACGAAGAGATCGAAAATTTCTTTAGTACACTTACAGAGCAAAAGGAGAAATAAAATGAATAAAGATTTAGAAAGACTTCAAAAACGAATTGCTAACAGTGGATATACATCTCGAAGAAAGGCAGAAACTTTAATCACTGAAGGTAAAGTAAAAGTCAATGGTCAAGTAGTTACAGAACTTGGAACGAAAGTTAAATCTTCAGACACTGTTGAAGTTGAAGGAATTAAAATTGAGCAAGAAGATAAAATTTATATTCTGTTCTATAAACCAACGCAAGTGATTACTAGTGTTTCAGATGATAGAGGTAGAACGGTTGTAACAGATTATTTTAAAGATTTAGAAGCAAGAATTTATCCAGTTGGACGATTAGACTATGATACTTCAGGGTTATTATTACTTACAAATGATGGTGAATTTACTAACCTGATGACTCATCCTAGATATCATATTCAGAAAAAATATGTTGCAAAATTAAAAGGGTATTTAATGAGAGAAGAAGTTAAAGCATTAGAACAAGGAATTGAATTAGAAGATGGTTTTACACAACCTGCTCAAGTTAAAATAAAAAATCAAAATAAAGAAAAAAATACGACACTGGTTGAAATAACTATTAGCGAAGGTAGAAATAGACAAGTTAGACGTATGTTCGAACATTTTAATCACACAGTCGATAAATTGATACGAATCGAATTTGGAAATCTTAATTTAAAAGGTTTAAATGCAGGTGAAGGTAGAGTATTAACACCTCATGAGGTGAAAATATTAAGACATATGGCTGAAAATGGTAATTAATTCGAAATAACTTAACAATACAAAGTATTTTCTCAATTACAATGTGTATCTTTTTTTATTTATTCACTGTAATTATAAATCATAGGTCCTACATCAAAAAAGATATTTTGCTATTTTTTTCACAAAGTCAATTGAATCGAAAGCTTTAATATAGTGAATATGCTATAATTAAAATGGTATAGAGCATGTGTAGGAGGTATATTGTAATGATGAATGAAATATTAATTGTAGACGATGAAGATAGAATCAGAAGATTATTAAAGCTTTACTTAGAAAGAGAATCGTTTACTATCCATGAAGCAAGTGATGGTAGAGAAGCATATGAACTTGCTATGGAAAATGACTATGCGTGCATTCTTTTAGATTTAATGTTGCCTGAAATGGATGGTATTGAAATGTCATCAAAATTACGTGAGCATAAAGATACGCCTATTATTATGCTTACAGCTAAAGGCGAAGAAACCAATCGTGTGGAAGGATTCGAATCAGGTGCAGATGATTATATAGTGAAGCCTTTCTCTCCCCGAGAAGTCGTATTAAGAGTGAAAGCATTACTGCGTAGAACTCAAACATCTAAACCAGAACAAAACGAACCACATGCAAGAGATGTCATTGAGTTTAATCATCTTATTATCGATAATGATGCACATCGTGTATTAGCGGATCAACAACAAGTGAATTTAACTCCAAAAGAATATGAGCTATTAATATACTTAGCAAAAACACCTAATAAAGTATTTGATCGTGAACAACTATTAAAAGAAGTTTGGCATTATGAATTTTATGGTGATCTAAGAACTGTAGACACACATGTTAAACGATTAAGAGAAAAATTAAATCGAGTTTCTGAAGAAGCAGCACATATGATTCAGACCGTTTGGGGTGTCGGTTACAAATTTGAGGTCAATACAAATGATGAATCGACTAAATAGTGTTGTTATAAAACTGTGGTTAACTATAATATTTATAGTAACGACAGTTTTAATTTTATTAAGTGCAGCATTAATTACATTTATTCAATATTATTACACCCAACAAACAGAAAACGCTATAAGAGAAGATGCTTCAAGGATTAGTCATCTTGTTGAAAAAGCTGATAACAAGTCACTTGCCATACAACATAGTCAGGAATTGATTGATGGTACAGGTGGCGTTATTATTATGTCTAATAAAAATATGTCAGCAGAAAAATCATATAATCTGATTAAAAAAAGAATGTTAAAAGAAATTCAAAACAACGATAACTTTAATAAAGTATTTGATACAGGGAAATCTGCCACACAAAACGTCACAATAAGTGAAAAAGGAGCATCCCATTCTTATATTCTTTTAGGATATCCGATGCAATCTCAAGATCGTAAACATGCTAAGTTTAGTGGCGTATTTATATATCAAGATTTAAAAACAATTGAAGATACTAATAATGCAATTACCATTATTATTTTAATTACTGCCATTGTATTTTTAATTGTTTCAACGATTTTTGCGTTCTTTTTATCTAATCGTATCACTAAGCCACTTAGAAAATTAAGTACACAGGCAATCAATGTATCGAATGGAGATTACTCTCAAAAAACAACAGTAAATACGAAAGATGAAATTGGTGAACTTTCTTATACGTTTAATAATATGAGTTATAAAATTCAAGAACACATTGAAGCTTTATCTACTCAAAAAAATATTCGTGATCGTTTATTTAATTCTATGATTGAAGGTGTAGTGGGTTTAAATGATAAAAGTGAAATTATTTTATCTAACAAAATGGCAGACCAAATACTACCGACAATTGATAAATCTATTTATTCAGAAATTAAAAATCAAATTAATGCCACATTTCATTCAAAAGGTACAGAGTTTAATGAATATACAATAAACTCTAAGTATTATGTGTTTATAATGAGCTATATTGATCGTATTCAACAAGATGGTCGTAGCGGGATTGTAATCATCATAAGAGATATGACAAATGAACATAATCTTGATCAAATGAAAAAAGATTTTATCGCAAACGTATCCCATGAACTCCGTACACCGATTTCGTTATTACAGGGTTATACTGAATCGATAGTCGATGGCATTGTAACAGAACCTAACGAAATCAAAGAATCACTATCAATTGTATTAGATGAAACAAAACGACTTAATCGCCTTGTCAACGAGCTTTTAAATGTTGCAAGAATGGATGCGGAAGGATTAGCCATTAATAAAGAAATACAGCCTATAATGCCATTATTACGTAAAATACAACTTAAATATCGTCAACAAGCACAAGATTTAGAACTAAACATAGACTTGTTACCAAATATTAATGAAGATGATTTATGGAATTACGATGCTGATCGAATTGATCAAGTACTCACAAACTTAATTGATAATGCAACACGCTATACACATCCTGGAGATTCAATTACGATTACTGCTAATAAAGATAGTCAGTACCAATTTTTAAATATAAAAGACACAGGTAGCGGCATTGCTCCCGAACATCTTGATCATGTATTTGATCGTTTTTATAAAGTAGAAGCTTCTAGAACTAGAGGTAAACAAGGAACTGGTTTAGGATTATTTATTAGTAAGATGATTATTCAAGAGCATGGCGGAATTATTTCTGTAGAAAGTACAGTGAATAAAGGCACAACCTTTATTATTAAATTACCTAAACCTTCTATAGATTCTAAATAATTAACTTTCGACAAAATAGGATTAAATATCCAAATTATTTGAGATTATGCTCTTCAAAGTTAAAGATAAAACTTTGAAGAGCGTTTTTATATCTATAGTTTTTTTAAATTAATATTTCATTTCATATTAATTTAAAATCAGTCGACGAAATTGATGAACCATATCTCTCATTTTTATAAATAAACAGAGATATTGCAATGAAGGAGTTATTCATGTAATATAAATTTTAAATGATAAATTCAATAATTCATCTTCGGGGTAGGGTGTAATTCCCAACCGGCAGTAATTTGAGCCTGCGACCCGCTTCAATGGAAGTGGCTGATTCAGTGTAAATCTGAAGCCGACAGTATAGTCTGGATGGGAGAAGGTGGAGGTTTTTTGTTGTGTAAAAGTATCCTCCAATTCTTAGTAAGATGAATGGAAGGAGAAAACTGAATATGCAACAAAATAAACGTTTAATTACCATAAGTATGTTGAGTGCAATTGCATTCATATTAACATTTTTGAAATTTCCATTACCATTTTTGCCTCCATACTTAACATTAGATTTTAGTGATGTACCGACTTTATTAGCTACTTTTATTTTTGGTCCTTTATCTGGTCTTCTTGTAGCATTAATTAAAAATATATTAAATTTCTTATTTAATATTGGCGATCCTGTTGGGCCTGTGGCAAATTTTTTAGCAGGGGCTAGTTTTTTACTAACAGCTTATTTTGTTAGTCATCGTAAACAATATTCATCTCGTCGTTCACTAATTATAGGATTAGTTGCCGGCACTATTGCAATGACTATCGTTTTAAGTATTTTAAATTATTTTGTCTTACTACCTTTATATGGCATGATATTTAATCTTGGTGATGTATTTACTAATTTAAAAGTAATTATTTTATCTGGTATTATTCCTTTTAATATTATTAAAGGATGTGTAATATCGATTATTTTTATCTTGCTATATCGCCGTTTAAAAAAAGTATTGAAATAAAATCAAAACCTCCGATGACTTCTTAGTAGGAATCATCGGAGGTTTTATATTATAATTATGGTAATGCAATTTTATTTACGGATTTATTCAAATTTTAAGGCATCTCCATCAAAAGGCTCTTCTTCAATTTTAATTGAATCAGTTGGACAGCCTTCAAGAGCATCTTCCATATCTTCATATAATTCTTCTGGTACTTCTGCAGTACCTTGATTATCGTCAAGGATTACGAAAGCAATACCTTCGTCATCATAATCGTAAATATCTGGTGCAGCAGCGCCACAAGCACCACAAGCAATACATGTATCCATATCAACGATTGTGTACTTTGCCATTTTATTCGCCTCCTTTGATAAAAATGCTACACTAGTCATAATAAATAATTTTATTATATTCTAGATATAAAAGTTCTATAAAAGAGGAGTTCACTCATGCAAGAAATGATTAGTTATGTTAAACATCACTCATTCAATTATAAAACTAATAAAAGTATATATAATATTTTAAGTGGAAAAAAGTCACATCAAACGTTTTTTGATGCGAGCTCTCAACAACTTTTATCATTATATCATAGTTTACCTAAATTAAAATATCAGACATTTGAACGACTTTTAAATAAAAATGATATAAAAGAATTAAATATCAAGGTGCATCCTCGATTCACTTATGATAGTCTTAATAATACTTTTAAATGTATTCAATTATTAATTCAGACGATATCTCAATATCTCCATCATCAACTTAAATTCGTACCAATGAACCAACAGGTTATTATTCAAAATAAAGTTAAAAAGGTTTATGGAACTATTATTGAAAATGATTTAATAAAAGACTTTGAAAATGAAGTGACTGATTTATTTCAAGCAATCAGTTTAAATAATAATAATAAGTGTTACCTTCATTATTATTTGCATGGTTATGATGAGCCTATGTATACAAGACAACAGGTAAGTTTGATTGAGAATATTTCTATTTCAAAATTATATACATTAGAATTGAATAATTTAGTCACCTTAGGAAGTGAAATTGAAAATAAACAACGTTATCCTATATTGTCTGAATGTATTATTCTTTCATCATTATTAAATAAAACATCTATTACTCAACAATATCTTCATCAAGGTTTGAGTTTAAATGAAATCGCAATTGCACAGAATGTTAAACTTAATACAATAGAAGATCATATTTTAGAATTATTTATTAAAGGTTATGAGAAAAATTACGAAAATTATGTGGAGAAAAAAGATATTTTTCAATTTACTCAATACTATACAGAGCATAAAGGAGAAAGATTAAAACGATATAAACAAGAGTTTGATCATTTATCATACTTTGAAATTAAACTCATGATTGTTGGGATAGAAAGAGGTGAAATGAATGTTAGAGAACAATCTTAAACAATGGTTTGGACATGAAAGTTTTCACCCAGGTCAGAAAGAGGTCATAGAAAGTGTATTACAAGGCAATCATACACTTGGTGTTTTGCCAACAGGTAGTGGGAAAAGTCTGTGTTATCAATTTCCAACTTATATGCAACAAAAACCTACTCTTATTATTTCACCGCTAATTTCTTTAATGGATGACCAAGTGATGCAACTTAAATCTCAAGGTGAACGAAGGGTTGTGTGTATTCATTCAGGTATGGATGAACAAGAAAAAAAAGAAAATATCAATGTATTAAATCAAAGTCGTTTTATATTTCTAAGTCCTGAATTTATTCTTCAATCTCATCATTTCAATTTAATTAAAAACATTCCATTTGGTTTAGTAGTATTAGATGAAGCACATTGCTTATCAGAATGGGGATATGATTTTAGACCGCATTACGCACTTATTGGTCAAATCACTCATCATTTTAAATTAGCGACTATTTTAGCATTAACTGCTACTGCACCGCCACATTTAACAAGTGATTTAGAACATATTTTAAAAGTTAAATTAAACACTATACAAACTACTATGAATCGTAAAAATATTTCGTTATCACATTTTAATTTCAAGGATGACGACGAAAAAATAGAATGGTTATTGAAATTTATTGAATCTTCAGGTCCCACAATTATTTATGTATCATCTAAGAAAATATGCTTACAACTCGCAAAACTCATTTATCAACATGGATATTTAACTGGTATTTATCATGGGGATTTAACTTATCAAGAACGTCAAACTGTTCAAAATCAATTTATTAATAATTTTATTCCAGTTATTGTAGCTACTAGTGCTTTTGGAATGGGGGTTAATAAAAAAGACATTCGGACTGTTATTCATTTTCATTTATCATCTAGTCCTTCAAATTATTTACAAGAAATTGGACGAGCTGGGAGAGATGGAAAACAAAGTCAAGCGATTAGTCTATATCAACCAGACGATGCTTATATTCTAGAGACGTTACTCTTTAATGATGCTATCGTATCAGAAGATGTCGAAACTTTTGAGTTAGGCGCATTCCTTCCACCTAATAAAGAAGAAATTTTAACAGTATTACACCAAAATTATACATTTAAAGAATTGAAACACATTTTTAAAACCTCATATATACGTAAACAAGCTGGTTATCAAAGAATCATAGGTTATACTCGTATAGATCAATGTAGAAGAAAATTTTTACTGGAATTTTTTGGAGAATCTCCTAATCAATCTAATGAATGTTGTGACAATGATTCAGATTTAAGTAAAATTGAGTGTTACAACAGAAAAAAAGTTAAAAGACAATTTACTTTCAATGAAAAAATTAAAAACTTATTTAGAGTTTAGTGACTTTACTTTACTAAAATATTTTATACAGGATATAATTAAATTACAAAATGATTTATAAGAAATTTAAAAAATGATACATATTTATGCATTACTTGGGTATAAATAATGTGACAATTAAAATAAGAAAAAGAAAGGATGTTGACTATGTCTAGAGATAATTTTAAGGATGATTTTGAAAAAAATCGACAATCGATAGATTCAAACGATCAATTCGATCGTGTAAATAATGAAACTAACGATGAAATAGACAATTTTAACAATGAAACTGATCAACAGTTTCCACCAAGAAATGCACAAAGACGACAAAGAAGAAGAAACCAATCTTCTAGTCGTAACAAAAAATTTAACGATCAGGTTAATGATTATGAAGAAGGTTCATTAGATGACCGTTATGATGAGGAAACATTTGACAAAGTACATAACGAAAGTAACTCTCATCATAATCACGAGAATGATGAGAATAATCAACGTTCCAATATAGATGAGCATTATGATGAACGCAACCGTCATTCTAATTTAAATGATCGTCATAATGATGATGATCGTCGTAATAATTCTAATCATCGTTTTGAGGACGATAGTTATGAAAATGATGATAATAGTGATGATAGAATGAATAGTGATCATCGTCGTCATCGTGATTTTGATCAAGATAATGATAGACATGAAGATCATCATTCCAAAATCGGAAAAGATGCAACCATTGCTGGAGGAGCTGCTGCTACTGGAGCTGTTGGAGCAAAAGCATCACGTAATAAAAAACGTAAAAATAATCGTCATGATGAGGAAAATTATAGAGATAATGAAAATAGAAGTGTTCAACATGACAACGAAGATAATAATGAACTAGATAATAAACATCACAGAAAAAAAGGAAATAAAGGCAAAAAAGCTGCTGCAGTCGGTGCTGGCGCAGCTGGAGCAGGTGCTGCTGGTGCTGCTGCTTCTAAACATAAACATCATAATGAACATAACAATCTAAATCATCATGATGATGATAAACATCGTGAATACGAAGATAATGATGGTTTCCAAGCACATAACGGTAAGAAAAAACGTGGTTTAATGGGAATTTTACTTCCACTCATAGCTTTATTACTTATTTTAGCTGCTCTAGCTATTTTTATTGGCATGTATCTTAACAATGACCATAAAGATAAGAATAATAACACTGCAGATAATAAAACAGAACAAACTGAGAACAAAGATAAAGATAAAGACAAAGACAATGCTACAAATGAAAAAGACCAATCAAATGAAACAGCAGCAACAAAAGAAGATAAATCAAGTGAATCAGATAATAGCACTAAAAAAGATAGTGATGAGTCAAATGAAGTAGCTACAACAGAAAACAGTACATCAAATGATAATAATGATAAAAATTCTACTGAAAATGCAACATCTGAAAATGATAACAATAAATCAAATGTATATAATAATTCATCAAGTTCAGATAATAACTCAAATTCTCAATCAACTCAAAATAACACACAATCAAGTAATAGTGTTGGCCAACAAACTCACGTAGTATCTGGTAATGATAATTTATATCGTATTGCAATTCAATACTATGGTGAAGGTACAGTTGAAAATGTAAATAAATTAAAACGAGCTAATGGCTTAACTAGTAATAATATTGTAAATGGTCAAAAATTAGTTATTCCTCAATAATATCTGAATGTATTAAAAAAGATACACCTAAAATGGTGTATCTTTTTTATGTTCATTTGAAGATAAGTAAATAATAATGTAAATATTTTTATTTAGAAATATATCAGTAAACTGATATAATATGTTAGTGATTAAAGGAGGCCATTAAACATGCAAACAATTGAAAGTATTATTATTGGTGGAGGCCCATGTGGTTTAAGTGCAGCCATTGAGCAAAAGAAAAAAGGCATAGAAACACTAGTAATTGAAAAAGGTAATATTGTAGATGCCATTTATCATTATCCTACGCATCAAACTTTTTTCTCTTCTAGCGATAAATTAAGTATTGGCGATGTGCCATTTATTGTAGAGGAAAGTAAACCTCGTCGTAACCAAGCACTTGTCTATTATAGAGAAGTAGTAAAATTTCATCAGTTGAATGTACATCCTTTTGAGGAAGTATTAACAGTTAAAAAAATTGGAAATAAATTTACAATTACAACAACTAAAGACGTGTATGAATGTAAATTTTTAACAGTTGCGACTGGTTATTACGGTCAACATAATACTTTAGATGTTAAAGGTGCGGATTTATCTAAGGTTAAACATTACTTTAAAGAAGCACATCCATATTTCAATCAAGATGTTGTGGTTATTGGAGGTAAGAATTCTGCAGTAGATGCAGCTTTGGAATTGGAAAAGGCTGGGGCAAATGTGACTGTATTATATCGTGGAGATCGATATTCAGCAGCAATTAAACCTTGGATTTTACCAAATTTTGAATCTTTAGTTAACCATGAAAAAATCGATATGGAATTTGATACAAATGTTACTGAAATCACTCAACATTCAGTAACTTATGAAAAAAATGGTGAAACAGTAACAATACCAAATGACTTTGTTTTTGCAATGATTGGTTATCATCCAGACTATGAGTTTTTACAATCTATTGGTATAGATATTCATACTAATGAATTTGGAACAGCTCCAATTTATAACAAAGAAACGTATGAAACAAATGTGGAAAACTGTTATATTGCTGGTGTTATAGCAGCTGGTAATGATAATAATTCAATTTTCATTGAAAACGGTAAATACCATGGTGGCATTATCGCTCAAAGTATTTTAAGAAAAAAACAAACTCCACTAGAAAGTTAAATTTCATTTATTTTAATTAAAAGAGAGAAACAATGAGTGCATCATCATTGTTTCTCTCTTTTTTAAGTTTCAAAGTATTCTTTCAATTCCTTGTGATTCATATGATTACTTAAACCAATTAAAAGTTTTAATCTTGCTTTAGGGCCATTTAATCCGTTAGAAAAAATAAGTCCCTCTTCAGCTAATCGAAAACCTCCACCTTCATAATCATATACTGGACTTACAATGCCATTAAATGAGCGAGACACAAGTACGATAGGAATATCTTTTTTGACACACGATTCAATACCTTTTAAACAACTTGGGGGTAAGTTACCTTGGCCTAACGCTTCAATAATTATACCTTGAACATTTTGTTGAGCATAAAATTCTAAAACATCCTTAGTCATCCCCATATACGCTTTAATTAATGGCACATTTAAACTCTCATCTATTCTTGGAAATACTGTTTGTCGATATGGACGATTATAGAATTGAACACGATCTTTAGTTAAGATACCTAAAGGGCCTTGATTAGGACTCTGAAAGGTATTGATATTCGAAGTATGTGTTTTAGTAACATTTCTCGCAGTATGTATTTCGTCATTAAATACGACCATCACGCCTTTATCAGAAGCTTCTAATGAAGTTGCAACTCTAATTGCTGAAATAAAATTATATAGCCCATCTGAACCAATCTCGTTTGATGAACGCATCGCACCTGTTATAACAATAGGTTGACTTATATCGATTGTTAAATCGAGCAAATAAGCTGTTTCTTCTAACGTATCTGTGCCATGTGTAATCACACATCCATCATAATGATTCTTAGAAAATTCCTTAATAATGATGTCTTTTAACTTTATTACATGAGAAAGTGTGATATGTGGTGATGGGACATTAAAAGGACTTATTTCATATACATTTGCATATTGACCTATGATGTTTTTATGTAATGAAATAGGATTGATGTCATTTGTAACGACCTGATTGAGTTGATTTTGAGACATACTAATTGTTCCACCTGTATGAATAACAAGTATTTTTTTCATTAAACTCCTCCTATTTTTAAAATATATATTTATGATAAAATAATACAGATAAAACAACAAGAAAGGAAAAATGTTATGAATCCAATTAATATTGCATTAGATGGTCCTGCTGCTGCTGGAAAAAGTACAATTGCAAGACAAGTGGCTAGTAAATTATCAATGATTTATGTCGATACTGGTGCAATGTATCGTGCAATAACGTATAAATATTTAAAGCAAGATGCTCCTGAAGATTTTCAAAATTTAATTAATCATACTTCTTTAGAATTAACTTACAATCCATCAAAAGGACAACGAATTATTTTAGATAACGAGGATGTGACAGACTATCTAAGAGAAAATGATGTCACGCAACATGTTTCATATGTTGCATCAAAAGAACCTGTACGCACATACGCCGTACAAAAACAAAAAGAATTAGCAATAAAAAAAGGAATTGTTATGGACGGTAGAGATATTGGTACCGTCGTTCTTCCAGATGCTGAGTTAAAAGTATATATGATTGCCTCTGTAGATGAAAGAGCTGAAAGAAGACAAAAAGAGAATGAATTACGTGGCATTTCTTCCACTTTAAATCAATTAAAAAAAGAAATTGAAGAAAGAGATCATTACGATATGAATCGTGATATTTCACCTTTAAGAAAAGCGGAAGATGCTATAACAGTGGATACAACGAGTAAAACTATAGAAGAAGTAACTGAAGAAATATTAAAATTAGTAGAGAATCTGTAATTTTTGTACATAGCTATTTAATTTAATTCGTCAAATGACTAAAATATAAGCGAATTATTTTAAATAGCTATTTTAGTTATATATAATTAATTATGGAAATATAAACAATAAATTTTCTTAATCTTATATTCAATCATAAGTTTCGATTTTTATTGATATTAATAAATATATTTTTTCTATTGCTCAATATTAAATAATTTTAAAAAATGATATATTTTTTAAAAACTTATGAAACTAAAGGGGTATTTCTTGACAATTCCTTGTGTTTATAAGATGTTATAGTTATGTAGTGTATAAGGAGGCAAACATGATGACTGAAGAATTCAATGAATCAATGATTAATGATATTAAAGAAGGTGACAAAGTCACTGCAAAAGTTCAACAAGTTGAAGATAAACAAGTAGTAGTTCATATTGATGGGGCTAAATATAATGGAATTATTCCAATTAGCCAACTTTCAACTCATCACATTGAAAATCCAAGTGAGATTATTTCAGAAGGTGATGAAATTGAAGCATATGTAACCAAAATTGAAATTGACGAAGAAAATGAATCAGGCGCTTACATTTTATCAAAACGTCAACTTGAAACCGAAAAATCATATGAATATTTACAAGAAAAGCTTGATAATGACGAAGTAATCGAAGCTAAAGTTACTGAAGTAGTTAAAGGTGGCTTAGTTGTGGATGTGGGCCAAAGAGGATTCGTTCCTGCGTCACTCATTTCAACTGATTTCATTGAAGATTTTTCTGTATTTGAAGGACAAACAATTCGTCTTAAAGTAGAAGAATTAGATCCTGAAAATAATAGAGTCATTTTAAGCCGTAAAGCAGTTGAACAAGCTGAAAATGACGTTAAAAAAGCATCGTTATTAGATTCACTTAATGAAGGGGACGTTATCAAAGGGAAAGTTGCTCGTCTTACTAACTTTGGTGCTTTTGTAGATATTGGTGGCGTTGATGGATTAGTTCACGTATCAGAATTATCACATGAGCATGTTCAATCTCCTGAAGACGTGGTAAGCGTTGGACAAGAAGTGGACGTTAAAGTTAAATCTGTTGAAAAAGATTCTGAGCGTATTTCTTTATCTATTAAAGATACTTTACCAACTCCATTCGAAAATATTAAAGGTAAATTCCACGAAAACGACGTTATCGAAGGTAAAGTAATTCGCTTGGCTAACTTTGGTGCTTTTGTGGAAATTGCTCCTGGTGTTCAAGGACTTGTACACATTTCAGAAATTGCTCATAAACATATTGGTACACCAAGTGAAGTGTTAGAACCAGGACAACAAGTGAGCGTTAAAATTTTAGGTATTGATGAAGAAAATGAGCGTATTTCTTTATCTATTAAAGCTACATTACCAAATGAAGATGTGATTGAAAGTGACGAAGCTACAACTCAATCATATTTATCTAATGAAACAGATGAAGACAATCCAACATTAGGTGACGTTTTTGGTGATAAATTTAAAAACTTAAAATTCTAATATTAAATATTTTATTATTTAATTTAATGATGAGAGCAAGAAAAGATATTCAAATAGAATTCTTTCTTGCTCTTTTTTATTTATCTTTACTCACTATCTATCGTATGACAATATATACTTGTTTTTAAATCATCATTGCATATGATAAAATTATAGAGATTTTAGAAAGAGAGGAAGTTAGCTTATGACTAAACCTATTGTAGCAATTGTAGGTAGACCTAATGTGGGTAAGTCTACAATTTTTAATAGAGTAGTAGGTGAACGTGTATCAATTGTTGAAGATACTCCAGGTGTTACGCGTGATCGTATTTATTCTTCAGGCGAATGGTTAACACATGAATTTAATATCATTGATACTGGAGGCATCGAAATCGGAAATGCACCTTTCCAAACACAAATAAGAGCTCAAGCAGAAATCGCTATTGATGAAGCAGACGTAATTATCTTTATGGTAAATGTAAGGGAAGGTCTCACTCAAAGTGATGAAATGGTAGCTCAATTACTTTATAAATCAAAAAAACCTGTTGTTTTAGCAGTAAACAAAGTAGATAATCCTGAAATGAGAAGTGATATTTTTGATTTTTACTCTTTAGGTTTTGGCGATCCTTATCCAATTTCTGGTTCACATGGTTTAGGTCTAGGTGATTTATTAGATGAAGTCGTTAAACATTTTAAAGAAGAAGATAGTGATCCATATGATGATGACACTATTCGTTTATCTATTATTGGTCGTCCAAATGTGGGCAAATCTAGTTTAGTAAATGCCATTTTAGGTGAAGAACGTGTTATTGTATCAAATGTAGCAGGTACAACTCGAGATGCTGTAGATACTGAGTATAGCTATGATGGACAAGATTATGTGTTAATAGATACAGCAGGTATGAGAAAAAAAGGTAAAGTATATGAATCAACTGAGAAATACTCTGTATTAAGAGCTTTAAAAGCAATTGAGCGTTCAAATGTGGTGTTATTAGTTATTGATGCCGAAGAAGGAATTATTGAACAAGATAAGCGTGTTGCTGGATATGCTCATGAAGAAGGAAAAGCAATGGTGATTGTCGTAAATAAATGGGATGCTGTAGAAAAAGATACTAATACCATGAAAAAATTTGCTGACGATGTACGTAATCAATTTCAATTTTTAGATTATGCACCTATCGCTTTCGTATCGGCAAAAGAGCGACTACGATTAAAAACACTTTTCCCTTATATTAGAGAAGCAAGTGAAAATCACAAAAAACGTGTTCAAAGCTCAACACTTAACGAAGTAGTAACAGATGCTATTTCAATGAATCCTACACCTACAGATAAAGGTAGACGTTTAAATGTCTTCTATACTACTCAAGTGGCTATTGAACCACCAACATTTGTTGTATTTGTAAATGATGTTGAGTTAATGCATTTTTCTTATAAACGCTATCTCGAAAATCAAATTAGAGATGCATTTGGTTTTGAAGGAACGCCTATTCATATCATCCCTAGAAGAAGAAACTAAGAGGAGAGATTAAGATGACTAAGATTACGGTTTTTGGTACAGGAAGTTTTGGTACTGCATTAGCAAATGTTTTAGCAGAGAATGGCCATTCAGTTTTAATGTGGGGGAAAAATGAAAATACTGTAGATGAAATCAATCAATCTCATCAAAATAAACGGTACTTGAAAGACGTAACATTAAATGAAACGATTAAAGCAACAAGTCAATTAGAACAAGCAGTTAATTTTTCAGATATATTTTTAATTGCTTTACCTACAAAAGCAATTAGGAATGTTGTGACTGAAATTGATCAACATATTAAAACTAAAAAAACGTTTATTCACGTTGCAAAAGGTATTGAAAATGAAACATTTAAACGTGTATCAGAAATGATTGAAGATTCAGTATCTAAGAACCATAAAAATGGCGTAGGGGTACTATCTGGACCAAGTCATGCTGAAGAAGTTGTAATTAAACAACCCACAACTGTTGCAGCTTCGTCAAAAGATGAACACATAAGTAAACTTATTCAAGATTTATTCATGAATGATTACTTAAGAGTATATACTAATAATGATTTGATAGGAGTAGAACTAGGTGGTGCACTTAAAAACATTATTGCTGTAGCAAGTGGTATTGTTGCTGGAATGGGTTATGGTGATAATGCTAAAGCGGCTTTAATGACAAGAGGTTTAGCTGAGATTAGTCGACTAGGTGAAAAGCTAGGGGCTGATCCTATGACTTTTCTAGGTCTTGGTGGCATTGGTGATTTAATTGTAACGTGTACGTCTACTCATTCAAGAAATTATACTTTGGGATATAAATTAGGAAAAGGTAAAACGACTGAAGAAGCACTTAACGAAATGAATATGGTTGTTGAGGGAATTTACACAACAAATTCAGTATATCATTTAGCGAAGTCTCAAAATGTTGATATGCCAATAACCAATGCTTTATACAAAGTATTATTTGAAGATAAACCAGTGAAAGATAGCGTGAAAGATTTAATGGGGCGAGATAAAAAAGCTGAATAAAGTGTAATTTTGCTATTTAACACAAATATTTTATAAAATTATTCACGAAATACTGACAATTCAACGTTTTAAGTATATAAATCGTTGCGGTAAAGGGAATTATTGTGTTAAAGTCATACCATAATGATATAAATTTATCATTATCATTCATCCGGAGGTGAACTCATAATGAATAAAACTGACTTAATCAATGCGGTTGCAGAACAAGCTGATTTAACTAAAAAAGAAGCTGGTTCAGCAGTAGATGCTGTTTTCGAATCAATTCAAAACTCACTTTCTAAAGGTGAAAAAGTTCAATTAATTGGTTTCGGAAACTTCGAGGTACGTGAACGTGCTGCACGTAAAGGACGTAACCCTCAAACAGGTAAAGAAATCGAAATTCCTGCAAGTAAAGTTCCAGCATTCAAAGCTGGTAAAGCATTAAAAGATGCTGTAAAATAATTTACTTAAAAAAGCCCTATAAGGGCTTTTTATTTTATATATTGTTTAATTCTAAATACATATGTTTTATTTATAATTGTACAATTCACTGTGAAGCGACTATGAAGTTATTTTCGTCATAAGCACTATATTTTATTTTTATGAATATAATGTTAATATGTATATTGATACTAACGTGAGGTGTGAACATGGAAAGAACATTAAGCAAATTAAATAGACAAATTACTCAAAGGCTTAAAGGAATTAATGAATATGAAGCAATTCACATTAATAAAGGATTAAGTGATGTTTTAGATCATTTTAATATTCCAGAAAATGCTAAACTTGCCTGCCTCACTATTGATACTTCAATGAAGCATCTAGATGATATTTCTAAAAATAAATTATCTAAGAAATCAATTCTAATTGGTGACTTATTAAGTGCTCATTTTTATACTTTAATATCTGAAATTGGTGATGTATCATATCAAAGACTAATGAGTGAAGCGATTATCAAATCTAATGAGCTTAAAACTTCATTGCATCATCATTCACTCGAGCGTCATGATATATATAAGGCTGTGTTAGATATAGAAACACTTTTCCCTTTTATAACTATTTCTCATTTTACAGATATTGAGATCTCTCAATATGAAATATTTGAAAAATTATTTAATGGGGTACATCAATATTATCCCTCTTATTTAAGTGAATATGATGAAGATGAAATCAACCAAATTATTAAACATATAAAGCAAAGCGATAAAGAGAAAAGTAGAGGTAATAATTAATGACTGAAAATAATGCAAAAAAAGAACAAGTTCATACGGTTTTTCAAAATATTTCTAAAAAATATGATCGATTGAACAATATAATAAGCTTCGAACAACATAAAATATGGCGTAAACATGTAATGAAAGATATGAATGTGTTACCTGGAAGTAAAGCACTTGATGTATGTTGTGGTACAGCAGATTGGACCATTGCTTTAAGTAGAGCAGTAGGACCTAATGGAGAAGTTACAGGTTTAGATTTCAGTGAAAATATGCTTGAAGTTGGTAAAGAAAAAACTAAATCAATGCCTAATATTCACTTAGTGCACGGCGATGCTATGAATTTACCATTTGAAGATAACACATTCGATTATGTAACCATTGGTTTCGGTTTAAGAAATGTGCCTGATTATTTAGCAACATTAAAAGAATTAAATCGCGTATTGAAACCAGGCGGTATGATTGTATGTTTAGAAACAAGTCAACCAACATTACCCGTATTTAAACAAGTTTATAAACTTTACTTTAAATTTGTGATGCCTATTTTCGGGAAGTTGTTTGCTAAATCTAAGGAAGAATATGAATGGTTACAACAATCTACATTCAATTTTCCAGATAAAACTAAATTAAAGCGTTTATTTGAACAGGCTGGTTTCAGTCATGTAAAAGTTCGTAGCTTTACAGGTGGCGTTGCTGCAATGCACCTTGGCTATAAATAGAAAGTTCTACTAAATAAAAGGTGATTAATGTGGCAAAGTTAAGTATGAATAGTGAAATTAAAAATGTTGAAAAGCGTTTAAAAAATGCTATTAAAAGTAATGATTCTGTATTACAAGAAGCAGCATTTCATTTATTATCTTCGGGTGGCAAACGAGTGCGTCCAGCATTTGTTCTTCTTAGTAGTCAGTTTGGACCAAAAAAAATTACTGAAGATACGTATCATGTTGCAGTAGCTTTAGAATTAATTCATATGGCAACACTTGTGCACGATGATGTGATTGATAAAAGTGATAAACGTCGTGGTAAATTGACGATTGAAAAAAAATGGGATGTTACTACCGCTATCCTAACTGGCAATTTCTTACTAGCTTTAGGTTTAAAACAACTTTCTAAAATTGAAGATCATCGTGTTCATACTATTATTTCTAACGCAATTGTTGATGTTTGTAGAGGCGAGCTCTTCCAATTCCAAGACCAATTTAATAGTCATCAAAATATTACGAACTATTTGAGACGTATTAATAGAAAAACGGCGTTGCTTATTCAACTTTCAACGGAAGTTGGTGCAATAACATCACAAGCTGATAATGAGACGATTCGAAAATTAAAAATGATTGGTCATTATATTGGAATGAGTTTTCAAATTGTAGATGATATTTTAGATTTTACAAGCACTGAGAAAAAATTAGGTAAACCTGTGGGTAGTGATCTAATGAATGGCCATATTACATTACCAGTTTTATTAGAGATGAAAAAAGACCCGGTTTTCAAAAAACAAATTGCTGAGTTATCACACCTGACAAATAAAAATCAATTTGGCCCACTTATTGATCAAATCAAGAATTCAAATAGTATCACACAATCTCAAGAAGTGAGCGATCACTATTTAAATAAAGCACTCGACTTAATTGATCAATTAGAGGAACCAAATGCTCAAAATTTATTTAGAAAGCTTATTAAAAGAATGCGATCTAGAAATACTTAAAAATAGAAAAAAGTTGAAAGCGCTTTAACAACCTGTTAGTATTTAGTAGTAGTAGGTTGTTTTCTATTAAATGTATTTATACATATTAAATCAATTTTTTTAATTAGGGGGATTTGTATAATGGAACGCACTTTTTTAATGATTAAGCCAGATGCAGTACAACGTAATTTAATAGGAGAAATTATTTCTAGAATTGAAAGAAAAGGTTTAAAAATAGTTGGCGGTAAATTTATAATTCCAACTAAAGATACTGTTAACGTACATTATGCTGAACATACAGAGAAGCCGTTTTTTCATAAACTTGTTTCATTTTTAACTTCTGGACCTGTGTTTGCCATGGTTGTTGAAGGAGAAGACGCAGTTGCGGTATCTAGACATATTATCGGAAAAACAAATCCCACTGAAGCCGATCCCGGTACTATAAGAGGCGATTATGGTTTAACAGTAGGGAGAAATATTATTCACGGATCAGACTCTGTAGAATCTGCTGAAAGAGAAATCAATTTATGGTTTAATGATGATGAAATATATAGCTACGAAGCTATTAGGGAAAATTGGCTTTATGAAGAATAATTTTTTAAAATTGGAATAAACTGGAATTTATTTTCCATTCAACCATTGACTGCCAACATGTTAGAAAGTACCTAAGACAACAGTTGTCTTAGGTACTTTTTTATATGAAATTATTTGAATTTTCAAACACCAATTATTCTACACTAGTTATGTAATTTCGTTGAATATGATATGATAACAAATAATACATAATACTATTTAAAGTGGTAAAGGAAAGGAGCTATTATTCATGAGATATTTAACTTCAGGAGAATCCCATGGTCCACAACTAACAGTAATTATTGAAGGTGTTCCAGCTAACTTAGAAATGAGAGCTGAGGAGATAAATAAAGAAATGTTTAAGCGTCAAGGTGGCTACGGTAGAGGACGTCGAATGCAAATTGAAAAAGATGCAGTAGAAATTGTTTCTGGTGTAAGAAATGGCTTTACTTTAGGTAGTCCAATTACAATTGTAGTTAAAAATGATGATTTTACTCATTGGAGAAATATTATGGGTATTGAACCAATTAGTGACGAAGCACGAGAAAATATGAAACGTACAATTACAAAGCCAAGACCTGGTCATGCAGACTTAATTGGCGGTATGAAATATAATCATCGTGATTTGAGAAATGTACTTGAACGTTCTTCTGCAAGAGAAACAGCTGCACGCGTAGCTGTAGGAGCAGTGTCCAAAATTTTACTTTCTCAACTAGACATTCATATGTATAGTCGTGTTGTAGAAATTGGTGGAATTAAAGATGAAGGGTTATACGATACAGAAACATTTAAACAAAATATCGATAAAAATGATGTACGTGTGATTGATGAATCGATTGCTCAAAAAATGAGAGATAAAATTGATGAAGCTAAAAAGGAAGGCGACTCTATAGGTGGCGTAGTTCAAGTTATGGTTGAAAATATGCCAGTTGCAGTAGGTAGCTACGTGCATTATGATCGTAAACTCGATGGACGTATTGCGCAAGGTGTTGTAAGTATTAATGCCTTCAAAGGTGTCAGCTTTGGTGAAGGGTTTAAAGCTGCTGAAAAACCTGGAAGCGAAATTCAAGATGAAATTTTATATCATTCTGAAAGAGGTTATTATAGAGGATCTAATCATTTAGGTGGCTTTGAAGGTGGAATGACTAATGGTATGCCTATCATTGTAAATGGCGTTATGAAACCTATTCCAACTTTATATAAACCTTTAAATTCTGTAGATATTAATACTAAAGAAGATTTTAAAGCAACTATAGAACGTTCAGATAGTTGTGCAGTTCCAGCAGCAAGTGTTGTTTGCGAGCATGTCGTTGCTTTTGAAGTTGCTAAAGCTCTTTTAGAAGAATTCCAATCTAATCATATCGATCAACTTAAAGAACAAATTGAAGAACGTAGAAAGTTAAATATAGAATTTTAAACATCTTTTTTAATTAACCTTTAGAAATGAGGTATATCATGCAATTACAAACCACATATCACAGTAATAATTATCCAATTATTGTAGAACATCATGCATTTAAATATTTATCCGAATATATTCAAGATTACGATAAAGTATTCTTAATTATAGATGAATTTGTTGATTTTAATTTTAGAGATAAATTTGAAACAATATGTCACAATTCAAACATTCAAAAAGTTATCGTTCCTGCCGGCGAAAAAATGAAAACGTTTAATCATTATCAAGCTATCATGGAACAACTACTAGGAATGAATCTTACTCGTAATACTTGTTTAGTTGCTATAGGTGGTGGAGCCACAGGAGATTTTACAGGATTCTTAGCTTCTACTTTATTACGAGGTGTTGATTTTATACAAGTACCTACAACAATATTAGCGCATGACTCAAGTGTAGGAGGTAAGGTTGGAATAAATTCTTCCCATGGTAAAAATCTTATAGGCGCATTTTATAGACCTAAAGCAGTCATATATGATTTGGATTTTTTAAAAACTTTACCTTATCATGAAATTTTAAGTGGATACGCTGAGGTGTATAAGCATGCTTTATTGACTGGCACAGTTGCTACAGAAGATATTGAAAAACACTTTTCAGATAGAAAAACACTTGAATCACTTAAAGATATGGATCAATTTATTTTTAAGGGCATAAAAACAAAACTAAACATTATTATAAAAGATGAAAAAGAAAGTAATGTTAGAAAATATTTAAATTTAGGTCATACCTTTGGACATGCAGTAGAATATAAGTATAAAATACCTCATGGTCATGCCATTATGATTGGGATGATTTATCAATTTATTGTGGCAAATCATCTTCTTGGCACACAATTTGATATTCAACATTATATTAATTATATGAATCAATTAAATTATCCGCTGGATTTAATCCAGCAGATTGATTTTGAAGAAATGTATCAATATATGTTATCAGATAAAAAGAATAATGGTGAAGGTATTCAAATGGTTCTACTCGAGAAATTAGGCAAACCTAATGTATATCATGTAGAAAAAAATATATTGAAGCAATCATTTAAACAACTACAATTATTAGTAGAGTAGGTGAAATACTGTGACAACAAGTCAAATAATAGATATTCATGGTCCATTAAAGGGTGAGATAGAAGTACCCGGAGATAAATCTATGACGCATAGAGCAATTATGCTATCGTCACTCGCTAAAGGTAAATCAATTATTGAACAACCGCTTCTAGGTGAAGATTGTTTACGTACGATTGAAATTTTTAAACTCTTAGGTGTGGAGATTGAAATTGAAGAACATCGTCTTATTGTTAATTCTCCAGGATATCAACATTTCAATATACCACATCAAACGTTATATACTGGAAATTCTGGTACAACAACGCGCTTACTTGCTGGTCTTTTAAGTGGATTGGGCATAGAGTGTGTTTTATCTGGAGATGCATCGATAGGAAAACGACCTATGAATCGTGTTTTAAGACCTTTAAAATTAATGAATGCAAATATTAACGGTATTGAAAATAACTATACACCACTTATTATTAAGCCTTCAGCCATTAATGGCATCAATTATCAAATGGAAGTCGCAAGTGCTCAAGTTAAAAGTGCAATTTTGTTTGCAAGTCTATTTTCAAAAGATGCATCACAAATTACAGAATTAGACATAAGTAGAAATCATACTGAAACGATGTTTAAACATTATCAAATTCCAATACAAGTAAATCAAAAAGTGATTACAACATCTCCTTATGCTATAAGCAATATTCAACCTAAAGACTTTGTAGTACCAGGAGATATTTCTTCAGCTGCTTTCTTTATTGTAGCTGCTTTGATTTCTCCGGGAAGTGATATTACAATTCATAATGTTGGCATCAATCCTACACGTTCAGGTATTATAGATATCGTTGAACAAATGAATGGTAACATTGAGTTATTTAATGTTACAGAGTCTTCAGAACCAACTGCGTCGATTAGAGTTCAGTATACGAACAACTTGAAACCCATCACAATTGAAGGAGATTTAATTCCTAAAGCAATTGATGAATTGCCAATTATTGCTTTGTTATGCACTCAAGCTTCTGGTACAAGTATGATTAAGGACGCAGAGGAATTAAAGGTAAAAGAAACTAATCGTATTGATACAACTGCAGATATGCTTAATTTACTAGGTTTTAAATTACAAGCTACTGAGGATGGATTAATTATTCATCCCTCTAAATTAACTAGAAATGCTATAGTAGATAGCTTAACTGACCACAGAATTGGCATGATGCTTGCAGTCGCATCTATTTTAAGTGATTCACCATTAACGATACGTCAGTTTGATGCAGTAAATGTATCATTCCCTGGTTTCTTGCCGAAATTAAAGCTTTTAGAAAATGAGGGATAAAATATTATGGAAGATATCTATAAATTAATAGACGATATCAATCTTCAAAAATTAGATCATTTAGATACACGTGTAAATGAAGCATTAACTTCCAATAATGATGATGCTTTATTTATTTTAGGAGAAACATTATATAACTTTGGATTAACACCTCAAGGTCTTGAAGTGTTTAGAACGTTATATCATAAGTATCCAGATGAAAGTGAACTATTAATTTATTTTATCGAAGGGCTTATGTCTGAAAATCAGACAGACGAAGCATTAGAATATTTAAATCAAGTTGAATTGTCACCTGAAAAATTAATGTTAGAAGCCGACTTATATCAACAAATCAATATGACTGAAGTTGCTATTGATAAATTAACTGAAGCGCGTGAATTAGAACCTAATGACCCAATTATTCATTTTGCTTTAGCAGAATTACTTTATTTTGATGGACAATACCTTCGTGCTACACGAGAATATGAAGTTGTTTTAGATACAGGCGAATATGAAATAAATGGAATTAATTTATTTTCAAGAATGGCTGATTGTGCATTACAAAGTGGAAATTATAGTGATGCTATACAGTTATTTGATGAGATTAGTGAAGATGAAATGATCTCTGATGACTTTTTCAAAAAAGCTATCGCATATGAAAAAAATGATTTAACTCAAGAAGCTATAAAAATTATGACTACACTTCTTTCTAAAGATCCAGACTTTATTCAAGGTTACTTTTATTTACAATCTTTATATGAAAATGAAAAAAATTATCCAGATGCGATTGAAACAGGTAAAGAAGGGTTACGTCTTAATCAATTTTATAAAGAGCTCATGGTTTCTACCGGTAGTTTAGAAATTGAACATGGAGATGCGAATGAGGGGGTAGAACTTCTTAAAAAAGCACTTGAAGTAGATAATGCTTACCATGAACCTTTACTTATCTTAAGTGATTTATTCCGCCAAGAAGAAGATTATGAAGCCATCATTTCACTCCTATCTTATGTAGATGAAGAAGATCTTGACCCTGTTTTTATGTGGCACTTAGCACATGCATATGGGGAAGAAGAAAGAGATACTGAAGCCCAACATTTCTATGAATTGGCTTATCCGACATTGAAATCTCAGAGTTTATTCTTAAGCGATTATTATTTTTATTTAATTGAAATTGGCCAAAAAGATAAAGCTAAAGTATTGCTTAACGAGTTATTAATCATTGATCCAACTAATGAAACTTGGAATGAAGAATTGAGTAGATTGAATGACTAGAGTGGGTGTTAAAATTGAATGACACATTAGTTAAAATGAAACAAAGCTATATTGAATATGCTTTGTTTCATTATCATTTTAAGTCCAGAATTAGTGTGTGGCTATTAAATTATTTAAAAGCTTCACCGCTAAAATTAAATTGTAGTCATTTTGTAAATAAGAAAATTAAAAGTCATATAACCCTTGAAATTGGCCTAAAACACTCCAATTTTTCTGCAATTAAATTAACAAAAGACGATCAAACATTAATTAATACAAATGAAATATTCAATTATATAGCTTCTAAAGATATTTGTATTGATATATTCATTCACTTTGAATACAACGATGAGCAAGATTGGCGATTAAATGAGCTCATAATTCAACAATTAATATATTCTGATCAATATCTTGCATATCTTAATAATATATATCACTTAAATCTTGATCTAAATAAAAAGTATTCATTAATCGAACAATTAGAACATCATATCGATGTAAGTTTACAAATGAAAGATCAACAACGCTTTTATCAATTATCACAAATTTTGAGTGTATTAACTCATCACTCATAGATCAAAATTAAAGGAATTATAACTTATGCCTACTTTAAGACAACTATGGGAATTATCATTATATCAACGTTCCATACTCGTAATATTGCTTATATGTAATGTTTTAGGTACCATTTATGGTTTTATATGGTATGGTGATCAATTACTTAAGACACAATGGCATTATCTAATTTTTGTACCAGATAGTCCTATTGCATCGCTATTTTTATGTATATCAATTTGTTTAATAATTTTAAATAAACAAAATAGTATTATTGAAGGACTAGCATTTGTAACTTTATTTAAATATGGTTTATGGGCTGTCATTATGAATTTTATAATGATAATTAATAATGATGATATAACTATTATGAATGTATTTTTAATTATTAGTCATGGAATTATGGTACTTGAAAGTATCTATTTTTATCCACGATTCAACATCTCTATGCTCAGTTTGTTTATCTCTATGATATGGGTATTTAACAATGATTATGTAGATTATATATTAAAGAAATATCCTTATTATGATTTTATACAGCAACACGTTAATTTAGTTGCTTTTATCGCGCTATGGCTAAGTATTATATCACTTATGCTTTATTATAATTTTAATAAATTAATAAAGGTTAAATTATTTGCTAAAAAAATCGATAGTCAGTAGAATATGATTAAAGGAGAGTGAAATTGATTGTCTATAGTGTCTTATATTATATATATCGTCATTATTATGCTCATTCCAATGTGGGCTCAACACAAAGTAAAATCAAATTATGAAAAATATTCACAGGTAAGATCAACAAGTGGTAAAACTGGTCGTGAAGTAGCAGAAGAAATTCTTCATGCTAATGGAATTTATGATGTAGATGTAGTTAAGGGCGAAGGCTTTTTAACAGACCACTATGATCCAAATAAGAAAGTAGTTTGTTTATCTCCTGCAAACTTTGACCGTCCTTCAGTAGCTGGTACAGCTATTGCGGCACACGAAGTTGGACACGCTATTCAACACCAACAAGGTTATGCATTTTTACGTTTTAGAACTGCTTTAGTACCGTTAGCAAATATTGGTAGTTCATTAAGCTACATCGTTATTATGGCTGGTATCTTTTTAACAGCATTAGGTAGCGCTTTTGGCTCAACTGCATTATGGATTGGTGCTGGGTTAATGTCATTAGCAGTTTTATTCTCAATCGTGACATTACCAGTTGAATTTGATGCAAGCTCAAGAGCTATGAAACAAATTACTGCACTTAATATTGTGAATGAAAAAGAATATAAACATGCGAGAAAGGTATTATCAGCAGCAGCTATGACTTATGTAGCAGCAACAGCTACAGCTGTAGCCGAACTTGTTAGAATTATTTTACTAGCACGTGCAAATGATAACTAAAATACCTTTATAAACTAACTTAAGTTTAAATCTTGTATAATAACATTTAAGATTTTCAAATAGTTATACCGAGCGAAATATGAATTCAAAAATGAATTCTGTTTCGCTCTTTTTTATACCCCATAGAATAGAATTGATAAAATGCATTAACAAGTAATTTGAGATATACTTAGTAAGAAACGGAAAAAAGGAGAATGATGATGAAATCTTTAAATCAAATGCAAAAAGAAGTAGATGACTATATTAGTCAATTTAAAGCGGGTTATTTTTCTCCATTAGCTAATTTAGCCCGTCTAACAGAAGAAGTGGGCGAACTTGCAAGAGAAATCAATCATTATTACGGTGAAAAGCAAAAGAAACCAACGGAAGAAGAAAACTCTGTTAAAGCTGAATTAGGAGATAATTTATTTGTTTTACTTTGCATTGCTAATTCCCTTGGTATTGATATGACAGAAAGTTTTAATGATACAATGGAGAAATTTAATACTAGAGATAAAAACCGATTTGAACGTAAATAATGGATAGAAAGGTGGTTATTTTATGAAAATAGGTATTACATGTTATCCGTCAATGGGTGGCTCAGGTATCATAGCAACTGAATTAGGTATTAAAATGGCAGAAAGGGGACATGAAGTTCACTTTATTACGTCAAATATTCCTTTTAGAATTCGTAAGCCGTTGCCTAACATTACTATCCATCAAGTCGAAGTAAATCAATATGCAGTATTTCAATATCCACCGTATGATATTACATTGAGCACAAAAATATCTGAAGTCATTAAAGAGTATGATTTGGATATCTTGCATATGCATTATGCTGTACCACATGCTGTATGTGGTATTTTAGCACGTCAAATGGCTGGAAAAGATATAAAAATTATGACAACATTACATGGTACTGATATCACAGTGTTAGGCTACGACCATTCACTTAAAGGTGCTATTAAATTTGGCATTGAACAAAGTGACCTCGTGACTAGTGTCAGTCAGTCATTAGCTAAACAAACACAATCAATTATTGAAACAGATAAAGAGATTATTCCTATTTATAATTTTGTTCGAGAAAAAGAGTTTCCTACACAACATGAAAATCAATATAAAGAGCTTTACGATATAAAGCCTGAGGAAAAAGTTCTTATACATGTATCAAACTTTAGAAAAGTCAAACGTATTGACACTATTTTAGAAACTTTCGCTAAAGTCCATAAACATATACCAAGTAAGTTGATCTTATTAGGTGATGGCCCAGAACTTTTAGATATGCGTAAAATAGCAAGATCATTACATATCGAAGATGATGTATTATTTTTAGGTAAACAAGCTCAAGTTAGTAAATTTTATCAAATGGCTGATTTAGTTTTACTGTTAAGTGAAAAAGAAAGTTTTGGTCTTACACTATTAGAGGCAATGACTACGGGAGTAGTACCTATAGGTTCAAATGCTGGAGGTATTAAAGAAGTCATCAAACATGGTGAAACAGGTTATATTGTAGATGTAGGAGATAGTGAACAAGCAAGTGATTATGCACTAAAATTATTAACAGATGAGGAACTCTATCAAAAATTACAAAGTAATATGCTTAAAGATATTAAACAACGATTTAGTTCTGAACTTATCGTCGATCAATATGAATATTACTATAAAAAAATGTTGAATTAAAAAAAGAGGATTAATATGGGTAATGAATTATTTGAAAAAGCTCTGCCAATTCTTAATCAAATAGAAAAACATCATTTCGAAGCTTATTTTGTAGGCGGGGCAGTCAGAGATTACATTATGCATCGTACAATTCATGATATTGATATCACTACAAGTGCGATGCCAGATGAAATTGAAGATATATTTGAACACACTATTCCAATTGGAAAAGAGCATGGAACAATCAATGTTGTTTTCAACAATGAAAATTACGAAGTGACGACATTTAGATCAGAAGGTGATTATTTAGATCACCGTCGTCCAAGTGAAGTTCATTTTGTGAGAAATCTCTATGAAGATGTACAACGTAGAGATTTCACTATCAATGCTATTGCTATGGATAAAAATTATAAAATATTTGATTACTTTGGTGGTCAAAAGGATATACAATCAAAATTAATACGTACAGTAGGGAATCCAAGTGAACGATTTAAAGAAGATGCATTAAGAATTATTCGTGGACTTAGATTTCAGTCACAACTTACATTTGATATTCATACTGAAACCTTTGAAGCAATGCAATTAACTTGTTCGAACATTGAATATTTATCAATCGAACGAATTGTTGTAGAATTTAAAAAATTAATCTTAGGAAGTAATGTTAAACAGAGTTATCATAATTTATTATCTTTAAAACTTTTTAATCATATTCCATTTTTTAATGAATTAGATATGACATGTGTTTACATCAATGAACCTCTTGAATTTGAACAATGGTTAGCCATTTTACTTATAAAAAATGATACGCTTCCTTCTTTAAAGCAATTAAAAATTAGTAATAAAGAAAAATCAGATATACATACATATATTGATATTATTGAAACATTACCTCAAATTACTTCTAAAGATGCTTTAAAATTATTTGTTTATGATTATAGTGACTATTATATCTTAAAGGTTTTAAATATTTATTCTGTACTTCAAAATAATCAAATTCCTACCGCTTCAGAACTTATTATCAATTCTCTTTCTATTAAACAAGTCGTTCAACACCTCCAATTACATGAACGTAAAGAAATGGATGTGAATGGAAAAGATTTACTTGATCATTTTAATAAAAATGGTGGCCCTTGGTTAAAAAATGTATTGAGAGAAATAGAATGTGCGATAGTTACTGATAAAATCAAAAATAACAAAGAAGAAATTTTGAAATGGGTGAATGAAAATGTCAAAATATAGTCAAGATGTCGTTAAAATGTTATATGAGCATCAATCAGAATATATTTCTGGTCAATACATTGCGAATCAGCTTAATATATCGAGAGCTGCTGTAAAAAAAGTAATTGATCAATTAAAAGCAGATGGATGTGATATTGACTCAATTAATCATAAAGGACATAAGCTTAATGCATCGCCAAATCGTTGGTATAGAGGCATTATCAATAAAGTACTAGAGTCTAATCATTTAGTATCCAAAATTGAAGTATATGATAGTGTTGAATCTACTCAAACTATTGCTAAACAAAGCCTTGTTGATAATCAATACACCATGTTAATTTTAAGTGATGAGCAAACAAAAGGTCGTGGTCGTTTCAATCGTAATTGGTCTTCTTCAAAAGGAAAAGGGTTATGGATGTCTGTTGTTTTAAGACCTAATGTCTCATTTGCAATGATTCCAAAATTTAATCTTTTTATAGCTTTAGGAATTAGAGATGCTATCCAAGCATTTTCTAAAGACAAAGTAGAGATTAAATGGCCAAATGATATTTATATTAATGATAAAAAAGTATGTGGATTTTTAACAGAAATGGTAGCAAATGCTGATGCAGTTGAGGCTATAATATGTGGTATTGGTATTAATTTAAACCATCAAGAAGAAGATTTTTCTGATATTATACGTCATCGTGCTACAAGCATTCGCTTGCACTATTCAGAAGAAATCAATCGATATCAATTTTTAAAACGTTTAATTGAGGAAATTGAAAAGCGTTACCATCAATTTCTTAATTCTTCATTTGAAACGATTAGAGATGAATACATTCGTACATCTAATATTTGGCATCGTAAGTTAACATTTACTGAAAGTGGAGAACAATTTATAGGTGAAGCTATTGATATTGATAATGATGGCTTTTTAATTGTCAAAGATGAAGATAATCAGATGAGACGACTGATAAGCGCAGATATAGATATATAAGCATACGGATAGAATTAGGAGAGATAGATATGGCATATACAAGTTTTGCGGTAGTAGATTTAGAAACAACCGGAAACCAACTTGAACATGATGAAATTATACAAATTGGTATTACATTTGTACGTGATAATAAAATATCAGGAACTTATCATTCAATGATTCGTACTGATTTGGAAATCCCACCATTTATCCAAGCTTTGACTTCTATCGAAGAAACTATGCTAGAACAAGCACCGTATTTTTATGAAATTGCTGATGACATATACGAACAACTCAAAGATTGTATATTTGTAGCCCACAATGTTGACTTTGATTTAAATTTCATTAAAAAGGCATTTGAAAAAAGTAATATTCATTTTAAACCTAAAAAGGTGCTTGATACCCTGGAATTATTTAAAATTGCATTTCCTACTGAAAAAAGTTACCAATTAAGTGAATTAGCAAATGCTCATAATATACCTCTGACAAATGCACATCGAGCAGATGAGGATGCAACAACAACGGCCTATTTAATGATTAAAGCTTTTAAAAAGTTTGAGTCATTACCTATAGATACCTTAAAGCAATTATATTATTTAAGTAAGCATTTAAAATATGATTTATTTAACATTTTATTTGAAATGGTCAGACAACATCATAATCATGATATAGATTATCAGTATGCTCAATTTGAACAGATTATCTATAAAAAACAACAAGACTTAAAAGTACCACAAATTGAATTTAAAGGTTCATTAAAAGATTTATATCTAGAAGTTACAACAGCACTTGAACTTACTTATCGCCCACAACAACTCTATTTGTCAGAAATTATTTTAGAGCAGTTAATGCATAATGATAAGGCACTTATTGAAGCACCTTTAGGAAGTGGTAAATCACTAGCATACTTATTAGCTGCATTGATGTATAACATTGAAACAGGCAAACATGTAATGATTTCAACAAACACGAAATTACTTCAACATCAATTACTTCAAAAAGATATTCCTAGTATTAATCGCGCGCTAGATTTCAAAATTAATGCTGCACTTATCAAAAGTAAAACAGACTATATTTCACTAGGATTGATAAGTCAAATTTTAAAAGATGATACAGCTAACTATGAAGTGAATATTTTAAAAATGCAATTACTTATATGGATATTAGAAACAAATACTGGAGACATACAAGAGTTAAATTTAAAAGGTGGTCAGAAAATGTATTTTGACCAAAAATTAGAAACTTATGTTCCAGTAAGGCACGATATTCATTACTATAATTATATAAAACGTAATGCTCAAAATATTCAAATTGGTATTACTAATCATGCGCATCTTATTCATTCAGATCAAGAGAATTCAATCTATCAGTTATTTGATGATTGTATCATTGATGAAGCACATCGTTTACCTGATTATGCTCTTAATCAAGTGACCAATGAATTAAACTATTCTGATATCAAATATCAGTTAGGTTTAATAGGGAAAAATGAAAATGAAAAGCTTCTTAAATTAGTAGATCATTTAGAGCAACAACGTATTTTAGAACGATTAGATATTCCACCTATTGACGTGTTTGGTCTAAAATCTAATATTTCTGATTTACACGAACTAAATGAAACCCTATTTAATCATATTTTTGATATTGTTCAACACTCAGACGTACATGATGATGATGTACATCGATATCATTATGTATTCGACTTTGATGCTACACGTATTCTAAAAGATTTGCATGCAATTGTAGACAAAATCAACAAAACTTTAGAATTTTTTAATGGTATTAACCATAAAACAATCAAATCTATACGTAAGCAATTACTTTACATTAACGATAATTACAGACATATAGAACTAAGTTTAAAACAAAATCATACTGCCTTCATATCTATCAAAAATTTGAATCAAAAATCGACCATACGTCTAATTGTAAAAGATTATGAAGTCCGTGATATTTTAACAAAGCAAGTGCTCGAGAAATTTAAATCATTAACATTTATTTCAGGCACACTTACATTCAACCATTCGTTTGAGGCATTTAAAAACTGGTTTAAAGAAGATGTAGAATTTAATACTTATGAAGTACAGTCATCACTTCAAAATCATAAATCAACAAATATTTACATTCCAAGCGATGTTGTTTCTTATGATTTTAAAAATACAGAAGATTATGTAGCATCTATTGTAGACTATATTCAAGAGTACGTCACTGTAACACAATCTAAATGTCTCGTACTTTTCACAAGTTATCGAATGATGCATATGGTACAAGAGCTATTAAATGAATTACCGATATTTGACGATTATGTTATTTTGACCCAACAACAAAATCAAAACTATAAAATTGTTCAACAATTTAATCATTTTGATAAAGCTATTTTGTTAGGTACATCAACATTCTTTGAAGGATTTGACTATCAATCTAATGGTATTAAATGTGTGATGATTGCTAAATTACCATTCATGAATAAATATAATACAAAGCATTGGTTAATGGATTCAGAATTTGAATCTACATTTAAAGATTATGTCTTACCTGATGCTGTAACGCGTTTTAGACAAGGTCTAGGTAGATTGATTCGTAACGAAGATGACAAGGGGCTCATTGTTTCCTTTGACGATCGTTTAACAAATAGTAACTATAAGCGTTTTTTCGAACAATCGTTAGAATCTTATTCTCAAAAAAAAGGGGATATTCAACAATTTAGTAAATTACTTTACCGCATGCAGGCAAGTAAACTGAAAAACAGAAAAAAATAGTTTATTTTAAATAATGAGAACACTATTCAGGTGCTAGAAGTTCACTTTCTATTTTGATAGAATAAATAAGTATTGTATAAAAAGAAAATAAAGTAGGAGTTTGATTATGAAAACAACAATTAAACAAGCAAAACAATACATTAATCAAGAAGTCACAATTGGCGCTTGGTTAACAAATAAACGTTCAAGCGGTAAAATCGCATTTTTACAATTACGTGATGGTAGTGGATTTATGCAAGGTGTTGTCGTTAAATCAGAAGTCGATGAAGAAACATTTAAACTTGCTAAAGACATTACACAAGAATCATCACTTTATGTCACAGGTACGATTACAGAAGATAATCGTTCTGATTTAGGCTATGAAATGCAAGTAAAATCAATTGATGTCATTCATGAAGCTCACGATTATCCAATCACACCTAAAAACCATGGTACAGAATTCTTAATGGATCATCGTCACTTATGGTTAAGATCTAAAAAGCAACATGCAGTAATGAAAATTAGAAATGAAATCATTAGAGCAACATATGAATTTTTTAATGAAAATGGCTTTACTAAAATTGATCCGCCTATCTTAACTGCAAGTGCACCAGAAGGTACTAGTGAATTATTCCATACTAAATACTTTGATCAAGATGCATTTTTATCTCAAAGTGGTCAATTATATATGGAAGCTGCAGCTATGGCACATGGACGTGTCTTCTCATTTGGACCAACATTTAGAGCTGAAAAATCTAAAACAAGACGTCATTTAATTGAGTTCTGGATGATTGAACCTGAAATGGCATTCACAAATCACGAAGAAAGTTTACAAGTTCAAGAACAATATGTATCTCATATCGTAAAATCTGTATTAGAACATTGTAAATTAGAATTAAAAGCGCTAGATAGAGATACGAGTAAATTAGAAAAAGTATCTGCGCCATTCCCACGCATCTCTTATGATGATGCTATCAAGTTCTTAAAAGAAGAAGGATTTGATGACATTGAATGGGGTGAAGACTTTGGTGCGCCACATGAAACAGCTATAGCCAATCATTATGATTTACCAGTATTTATTACAAATTATCCAACTAAAATTAAACCATTCTATATGCAGCCAAACCCTAACAACGAAGACACAGTTTTATGTGCAGATTTAATTGCACCAGAAGGTTATGGTGAAATTATTGGTGGTTCTGAACGTATTAATGATTTAGAATTATTAGAACAACGTATCGATGAACATCAACTTGATACAGAAAGTTATAACTACTATTTAGACTTACGTCGTTATGGTAGTGTGCCACACAGTGGTTTTGGTTTAGGTTTAGAACGCACAGTTGCATGGATTTCAGGCGTTGAACACGTGAGAGAAACATCACCATTCCCACGTTTATTAAATCGTTTATATCCATAAAATATCACGTTTTATAAATCATACATGGGGAGTGAGACTAAATGATGTTATTCATGTCTCACTCCCACTTTTTACAATAAGAAAGAGAGGGGTATCATGGACACACATCAACTTAAAACTCGTCCTGTTGTAGTTAGAAGGGAACTTTTCGATCATTACAATGAATTAGGTTTAAATGAAAAAGATTTAGTCATTTTGATTAAGTTGATTTATGCCGCTGAAGTTTCTAATAAACAACCCTCAATAGAATTTTTGCAAAAAGGTTCAAATATGGAGCCGAGAGAAATAACATCAATTATTCAAAATTTAATTCAGCGTGATTTACTTGCACTACATGTAAGTAAAGATGAGGAAGGAAAATTTACTGAATATATGAATTTAAATCGTTTTTACGAAAAGTTAAGTGATATTTTAACTCAAGAAAAAAATGAAACTACACATCATCAAACGCAACAAAACTTTAAGGAATTATTTCAATATATTGAACAGTTGTTTTCGAGACCCTTATCACCATATGAAATCGAAACGCTCAACCAATGGATTGATGTAGACCAACATGATTACACTTTAATACGTGCTGCATTAGATGAAGCATATAGTCATGATAAATTAAGCTTTAAATATGTTGATCGTATCTTATTAAATTGGAAGAAAAACAATGTAACAACTTTAGAAGAATCTAACAAAGTGAGAGAAAAATTCAATAAACCTAAATTAACTCATACTGTAAAACATATACCTAAATTTGACTGGTTAAATGGAGAGAATCTAGATGGTAAGTAAGAAAAAAGCATTAGAAATGATTGACGTTATTGCAGATATGTTTCCTGATGCAGAATGTGAATTAAAACATGATAATCCCTTTGAATTAACAATAGCTGTATTATTATCTGCGCAATGTACAGATAATTTAGTTAATAAAGTGACACGTTCACTTTTTAAAAAATATAAAACTCCTGAAGATTATTTAAAAGTAGATATAGAAGAATTGCAGAATGATATAAAATCAATAGGTTTATATCGTAATAAAGCAAAAAATATTAAAAAATTATGCCAATCTTTACTCGACCAGTACGGTGGACAAGTTCCTCATACACATAAAGATTTAGAAAGCTTAGCTGGAGTCGGACGAAAAACAGCGAACGTTGTCATGAGTGTAGCTTTTGATGAGCCTTCTTTGGCAGTAGACACACACGTTGAACGTGTTTCAAAGCGTCTAGGTATTAATAAGTGGAAAGATAATGTTAAACAAGTAGAAGAACGTTTGTGTGATATTATTCCAAAAGAAAGATGGAGTAAAAGTCATCATCAACTTATCTTTTTTGGACGTTATCATTGTATTGCTCGAAAACCAAAATGTGATATTTGTCCATTACTTGAGGATTGTAGAGAAGGGCAAAAACGCATGAAAGCAATGAAAAAGGAAGTCGGAACAAATGATTAATAAATCACAATTTGAATCGCTAGAAAATGAACTTGATGTCTATGCTAAGAAAAGACAACTAAATTCTGATTTAGCAAAACAATATATCGATGATTATTTTGAACTGCTTCTTTTGTTCTTTAAACAAATTAATGAAATAGAGTCTATTGATTTAAATCATTTAGACCAATATCCAGTTGTTCCTATGAATTTTTTAGAACGATATCAATATATGTTAAAAAGAAAATACCACTTTATGGGGTATAGTCAAATGAAAACATTAAAAAATGAGCTTATTAAAATGAATGCTTCATATCAAATTAGAAGAAAAAATCAAAATAATAATTAATATGAAAGATAGTCTAGAGCAAAGTTGTTCTAGACTTTTTTTAATTAAAAAAACGACATAGCCTTATAAAAGACTATGTCGTTTTTAAAGCTATTACGACGCTTTTCTAAAATTAAAAATCGTGTTTGCTTTAAATATGTTAGATAAACTATTATTGTTATTTGTATTATCATTATTATTATTTTGTTGAGTTAATGTGGTACTATTGTTAGCACTGTTGTTCGTAGTTGAATTATTTGCTGAGTTATCAGTTGTATTACCTGTGTTCGTTGTTGATGTAGTATTTGAGTTGTTATCACTGGTAGAATTAGAATTGCTTGAACTATTTCCTGTACTACTAGAATTACTTGATGAGCTACTATCTGAATTGTTAGTAGACATATTATCATATTTACTTCCTGAAGTTGTATTATTATCTGGATGATCTTTAACTGATAATGTACTTGCACCTGAACCAGTAACTGAATCAGGTTTTTTGAAGTCTCCGTCATTACTTGAAGTAATATCTGACATCACATCTTTATATAGATATTGTGGATATTCTTGTTCAGAATGTCCTAAGAATGAATCTTCACCGCCTGGTTTAATTTGGCTGAAGCCCATCCAAATTGACATTGTATATTTAGGTGTGAAACCATTCATCCAAATATCTTTAGCTGCATTGTCAGGTAAGTTATATTGATTATTAACTTCTGTGCCATAAGTACTTGTACCTGTTTTAGCACCCATATTAACGCCAGCAACACCATGACCGTAAGCAGACCCATATGGTTTAAATGTACCAGTTAACATTTCTGCAAGCATATAAGCAGTATAATCTTCCATGGCTTTATGACTTGTATGATCAAATTCGATAGTTTCATCATCAGATGTTACAACTTTGCGAATTGAATGCGCATTATTGTAAGTACCACCATTAGCTATTGATGCAAATGCTGATGCTAATTGAGTAGGTGAGAATTCAGAAGCACCACCACCTAAAATTTCAGATGGTCCTAAATCAATTTCATAATCTAAACCAACTTTAGACGCAAAATCTTTTGGAGCATCTTTACCTGCACTTGATGATACTTGCTGCCAAGCTTTTAAAGCAGGAATATTAAAACTTTGTCTTAATGCATCATATGCCGATACTGTACCATGACCTTGCCCATCATAGTTACGGAATGTACCACCATCAATGGAATAACTTGATTCATCTTGCATTACGTGGTTTGTAGCCCATTGCATATTTTCAATTGCTGGACCATATGATAAGAATGGTTTCAGTGATGAACCAGTCAAGTGTGTATCTGTAGCAGCATTACGATCAACGACATCTCTATAATTTCGTCCACCGGAAATGGCTACAATGCCTCCAGTTTTACTATCAAGAATGGTTGAGCCTACTTGTTGGTCATCATTTTTATAGTAATTACCATTATCAATGCGATCTTGAAGCGTTTTTTGAACGTCTTTATCCATATTCGTATAAATCTTAATACCACTTTGCATTAAATCACTATAATTTTTATTTTTAAAGTGTTTATTACCTATTAATTCAGCTTTAACAAAATTAACGTAAGAATCATACTCACTATTAGAATCATCATTAGATATTTGACGTTCTTTTGTTGTACGTTTTACTAAATTATCTTCTAATGAAGTAGCTTTAGCTTCTTTCCACTGTTTATCAGAGATTCTATTATGGTAGTGCATTAAGTATAAAACAGTTTCTTTACGATTTTCAGCTTCTTTTGGGTTATCATAAATGTTATACAGGTTAGGAACTTGTGGTAAACCAGCTAGATAGGCCTCTTCAGCTAAATTAAGTTCATTTAAATTTTTATTAAAGTAATATTTAGCTGCAGCCCTAACGCCATATACACCATCTGAGTAATAAATTTTATTTAAGTACATTTGGAAAATATCATCTTTACTGTACTCTTGCTCTAAACGGTAAGATAGATAAGCTTCTTGCGCTTTACGTCCAATCGATTTCTTTTCTGAAAGGAATGAACGCTTAACCACTTGTTGTGTTAAAGTAGACGCCCCTTGGGAACCAAAACCACCAGTTACGTTCTTACCAATAGCACCAAATAAACGTTTATAGTCTAACGCACCATGTTCATAGAAGCGATTATCCTCAGTTGCTAACACGGCATTTTTCATATTTTTAGGAACATCTTTCAAATCAACATGTTCTCTACGTGCGCCATTGTCTAATTTCTTAACCAAGTCCCCGTTTTTATCATAAATTTCAGCAGGCTTTGGATCTTGTAATTTAGACTCATTAAATGCTGGAGCTTTCCAAGCATAGTATGCAAATAGAAGTATACCAAGTAGAAGTAACACGATAAAGGCAATGAATAAAAAGCCTATAATCTTAATAATCGTTCTTTTTACATTCTTATTCTTTTTTGATTTGGATTTCCCATTTTTGCCTTTATTTGGTTGGGAAGATCCTTTATTTTCCGTCATACGCGGTCCTCACTTTCATCTAATATCAACTTATCAACAGCCTTAAGATAATTCAATCTAGGTTGATACTGATAAGGAATATAGTAACTATTTTTTTTGATTTCTTCAACTGTTATTGATTTTTTTATTTCCTTTTTATATCTTTCCCAAAAAGGTTCAAACTTCGAAAAAGGTAATAGATATACCTCATCAAGCACTTTAAATCTAATCAGTAAAAAGACGAGTCCTTTTTGTAGAAAACAACTTTTCATATGTTCTACTTGATGATCATGGATATTATTTAAAGGGAAAGACGTTTTATTTTTCGTTTCTTTCGCTTCAAAATCAATGTAATAGCCTCGATAAACGCCATTATAATCAGTTGTAGAAGGTGTTCGAAAGTATGCTTCATTAATTACAGCTTTACTTCTTTTAGGATAATGAACATTTACAATTTGAATAGGAGTAGGTTTCTTATGTATAACAGCCACACCATGCTTAAAATAGTAATTGTTAGATTGTTCAATATCTTTTTCGAGAGTCATACCTCGTCCACCATATTTAATGTTACTAGAAGCATCACTTTGATTACTTCCAACCTTAGTAGGATTTAGTTTGAATGGTTTTCCATTTGGATAATTTATCATACTCACCACACAAATTTAATATTACACTTTCAATTTCTCAGAGAATAATATTAAACTATAATACGATAATAATGAAATGAGCATAATATTTATATTATACTACACATAATTAAATATATTCATTAATTATCTATTCTATTTTAACGTGCTTTAACAGTGAAAACAATATGTTTAAAAATTTGTAATAATGTAAAATTTATATCTAAACAATACTATAAAATAATTGTAATAAATTGTAAGAATATAGGAGGCCTCGTTATGTACACATTAATTAATGAAATACTTAAAGAACTACAGTACATGGCGTCAAGCTATAATGAAATAAAATTGACACAGTCAGAGAAGCAATTTCATCGAGATGTTGTTCCTTATGTAAAAAAAATTGATGGTTTAACTGAAGAATTATCTCATTATCATGATGAACTAATTCAATTTCCTTATATGAATAAGGAAAAATTAGAAATTTTAGTTAAACATATTAAGGAATTATCTGTAGAGTGTCACTACAATAAAACAAGTAAGAAGTTATTTAATGAAAAATTGAAATCTGCTAATTATGATCTTACCAATTTGCTTAAACATATAAAAGATAAAGAGGAATCAATACATTGAAAACAGTATATGTGACTGGATATAAATCATTTGAGTTAAATATATTTAAAGATGATATGAAAGAAGTGGATTATCTTAAACAATTTATAGAACATAAATTATTACAGTATATTGACGAAGGGCTAGAATGGGTACTCATTCAAGGACAAATTGGTATTGAATTATGGGCAGCTGAAGTAGTATTAAAATTACAAGACACATATCCTGAGTTAAAATTAGGTATTATCACACCATTT
The DNA here is from genome assembly GCF_001809305.1 of Staphylococcus sp. HMSC072H03. Classification (NCBI taxonomy): domain Bacteria; kingdom Bacillati; phylum Bacillota; class Bacilli; order Caryophanales; family Staphylococcaceae; genus Staphylococcus; species Staphylococcus sp. HMSC072H03. Next base: position 370,410 of record NZ_KV796881.1, on the reverse strand, counting down.
TATGGTCATACCTCCAAATGGAATGAACACAATATAGCAAAGTATGAATCTATTGCTAGTAATGCACAATTTCTAGAAAGTGTATTTCATTCTGAATATCAAGGACCTTTTCAATTTAAACAAACAGACCAGTTTATATTAGATCATACAGATATGACGTTATTAATTTATGATGATGAACAAGAAGGAAGTCCAAAATATTTTAAGAGGATGTTAGTTGATTTTATGGAAAAAACGACTTATAATTGTGATATTGTGACATTTGATGAACTTACTGACTTTATTAACGATTTACAATGGCAACAAGACCAAAGTTTTGAATGAGGTGGAAATTAATGGCAGATGTTTCTTTAAAGCTTTCAGCAAAAGATATCTATGAAAAAGACTTTGAAAAAACGATGGCTCGCGGTTATCGTCGTGAAGAAGTTGATGCTTTTTTAGATGATATCATTACTGATTATCAGAAAATGGCTGATATGAATAATGAAGTAGTCAGACTATCTGAAGAAAATAATAAACTTAAAAAAGAAGTTGAAGAATTGAGAATCAGAGTTGCAACTTCACGTCCTTCTGATAATAAGTCATTTGCTTCAAGCAATTCGAAATCAGCGAATAACAACGTAGACATTTTAAAAAGAATTTCTAATCTTGAAAAAGCTGTTTTTGGCAAATAATACATTGATATCTTAAAGATATAAGCTTGTTACGAAGCATGTTTGATTGCTATTATGTTTGATTTTGATAGCTAATTATTTATCTATTTAAAATTCTATTAAATATTTTAAAATTATGTTATACTCATAAAAGTGATATTTTGGGTAATCGCTATAGAAATATAGAGGAAAGTCCATGCTCACACAATCTGAGATGATTGTAGTGTTCGTGCTTGATGAAACAATAAGTCAAGGCATTAATTTGACGGCAATGAAATAACCTAAGTCATTCATTGATATGGTTAAAATAGTTTGAAAGTGCCACAGTGACGTAGCTTTTATAGAAATATAAAAGGTGGAACGCGGTAAACCCCTCGAGTGAGCAATCCAAATTTGGTAGGAGCACTTGTTTAGCGGAATTCAACGTATAAACGAGACATCTTTACTCGCATAGTAAAGATTTGTAGACAGATGATTACCACCAAAGTACCAGTACAACTAGTGTACGTTATGAGTACAATGGTACAGAACATGGCTTATAGAGATATCACAGACTAGTTTAGCTCTCCCTTTTTATGGAGAGCTTTTTTTATTTTGTATACATAATTATTTTAATATTTGTTAATATACTAATATGATATGAGACAAAGGAGATGAAATAATGTATCAATTATTAGCCGTGTGTCCAATGGGTCTTGAAGCCGTAGTTGCTAAAGAAATACAAGAACTTGGTTATAATACTCAAGTTGAAAATGGACGCATTTTCTTTGAAGGTGATGCTAATGCCATTGTAAAATGTAATTTATGGCTACGTACAGCTGACCGATTAAAAATAGTAGTAGGACGCTTCAATGCTAAAACATTCGATGAACTTTTTGAAAAGACAAAAGCATTACCTTGGGAAACAATTATCGATAAAGAAGGACAATTTCCTGTCCAAGGTCGTAGTGTAAAATCTACACTTCATAGCGTTCCTGACTGTCAAGCCATTACTAAAAAAGCTATCGTTGAACGTCTTAAAAAAGCTTATAATGAAAAAGGATGGTTAAACGAAAGTGGTGCGAAATATCCTGTTGAAGTAGCTATTCTTAAAGATAATGTCCTACTTACCATTGATACGTCAGGTTCAGGACTAAATCGTAGAGGGTATCGTATTGCACAAGGTGAAGCACCTATTAAAGAAACATTAGCAGCTAGCTTAGTACGTTTAGCAAATTGGAAGGGTGATACACCCTTTATTGATCCATTTTGTGGTTCTGGAACCATTGCTATTGAAGCATGTTTAATTGCTCAAAATATTGCGCCAGGTTTTAATAGAGAATTTGTATCAGAGGAATGGAATATTATGCCTCCTAATATTTATGACGTCATGCGTGACGAAGCTGATCAACAAGCTGACTATGATAAAGACATTCAAGTGTATGCGTCTGATATCGATCCAGAAATGGTTGAAATTGCTAAACGTAATGCTGAAGAAGTAGGCCTAGGTGATATTATTCAATTTAGTGTTAAGGATGTTAATACATTAACTATCGACCAAGAAGGACCTGTAGCGTTAGTTGGTAACCCGCCATACGGCGAGCGTATTGGAGGTAGAGCTGAAGTTGAAGAAATGTATCGATATGTAGGTAAACTAATGAAACAACATCCTTATTTATCAACATATATCCTTACAAGTAATAAAGAATTTGAGTATTTAGTAGATCGTAAAGCAACTAAACGTCGAAAACTTTTTAACGGTTATATCGAATGTACGTATTATCAATACTGGGGAAAAAAGCCTAATATTGATAAATAAATTTGACTTGAAGATTTATTTGAAAATAATTAATTTTGTAAATTTTTCTTAATAAATTGGATAATATTTATTTAAAATTTATGTATTTATTAGCACTATAATAGTGACTATTGTAAAGTTATTAGTAAGCGTGTTAAAAACATAGCACATTTAAACAGTATAGTAAGGAGAATAAGTTATGCAAACAGTTTTAATTGTAGGGGCTAACGGAAAAGTATCAATTGAAGCAACTAAAATTTTCTTAGAGAATTCTAGTTTTAACGTTGATTTATTTTTAAGAAATGCCCACCGTATTCCTGATTACGCATCTAATCGTATCACTGTCTTTGAAGGTGATGCTAAAAATGTTGAAGATTTAGAAAAAGCATTAGATCAAGTAGATATTGTTTTTGCAAGTTTATCAGGATCACTAGATAGAGAAGCACAAGCCATTATAGATGCCATGAACAAAAAGAATGTTAAACGTTTAATATTTGTGGCAGCTCCTGGTATTTATGACGAATTACCAGATAAATTCAATACATTTAACAAAGAACAATTTGGTGAAAAATTAACTAAATATCGTAAAGCAGCTGATTTAATTGAAGCGTCTGACTTAGATTATACAATTATTCGTCCTGCTTGGTTAACATTTAAAAATGAATCAGATTATGAAATTACTCAAAAAGGTGATACCTTTAAAGGAACAGAAGTTTCTAGAAGAAGTGTAGCCAATTTAGCAGTGCGTATAGCGAAACAACCTGAACTTTATTCTAGACAAAATATTGGAGTAAATAAACCAAATACTGATGGCGATAAACCAGCTTGGTTTAACTAATTCATTCTATATAGGTTTTTATTATTTCTTATGATAAAATTTAATAAACATAGCTAAAGATATTTTAGTTTTATCACCCTAAAAGTGAGGTTATAATTCTTTTTAGTTTTATAACCTTAATTTTTTTATATTTTAGAGTGAGTGAAATAAAGGGGATAGCATTATGCAAAATAATGAACAATTAGATGTATTATACAAATTAAAAAAAGAAATAGAAAAATCGAATAACGAAGCATTAGTACATACAATAAATCAAGTGATTAAAAAAGTATATTTAAATCAATATACTTTATCATTTGTTGGACATTTTTCAGCTGGTAAGTCAACATTAATCAATTTATTATTAGAACAAGATATATTGCCTAGCTCACCTGTACCAACAACGAGTAATACGGCTATAGTTTCTGTTTCAAAAGAAGAAGAAATTATTGCTAATTTAGAATATCAAAAATATGCTAAGTTAAAAACGTATGATGATGTAAAAATAATGAACCGATTAAATATTGATGTGGAATCTATTGAAATAAAGTTTCCTTCAAATAAGTTTAATCTTGGTTTTACATTACAAGACACTCCAGGAGTAGATTCAAATGTTTCTACACACCAATCCACTACTGAACAATTTTTATATACAAGCAATATGATTGTGTATATAGTTGATTATAATCATGTTCAGTCTGCGCTCAATTTCCAATTTATGAAACGCATGAATCAAGTAGGCATACCTATTATTTTTGTTATCAATCAAATTGATAAGCATAATGAGAATGAAATTTCTTTTGATACATTTAAACAAAAAGTAGAACAATCTATACAAGATTGGGATATTAAAGTCGCTCAACTATTTTATGTTAGTAAATTTGATCATCCAAACAATCAACTTCATTTATTCTCAGAGTTTTTAGTAGAACAAGATAAACTACGTGAACCTATTGAAGATTTTGTAACACGTATCATTGAATTTATACATCGTACTCAGCTTTCATATATTCAAGAGCATATGCAAAATATACTTGACGCTTTAAATATCAATGAATCCGAATTTGAAGAATCCTATAAACAATTTCAACAGAATCAAGCTATAAGTGAAGAAGCACAATTATTAAATCATTCTTCTCAATTATTAACGTACTTAAAAGAAAAACGGAAAAATATATTAGATAATGCTTATATTATGACTCATGATATGCGAGAAGATATTCGTTATTATCTTGAAAGCATGGCTTTAGACTTCAAAGTGGGCGGTCTTCTAAATAAAAAAAAGAAAACGGAAGAAGAGAGAGCAAAACGTTTACAAATTGTTGTAGACCGTTTACAAGAAAAAGTGAATCGACACATTCGTCAACCAATGCGTGAAGATTTATCTTTTGTAACTCGCTTTATTCATCATTCTGAAGTAAATCAACGAATTTTAAATCAACATTATGAAATTGAACCTACTTTAATTTCTAATTTATATCAAGTACAAACAAGCATTAATAATACCTATGTGCTCACATTTAGTGATGACGTTTTAAAAGCAATTGCACGTGCTATCGAAAAACAATCAGATTCATTATTTAAAGACATTATTGAACATACTGAAGCAACGGAATTATCTAACATAGAAGATAATGATGCACATTTATATGAACAGTATCTTGAGTTCAAGAATTTAAAACAGTCATTAACAACTGAAAATTATAAACATTATTATATTCATATAAATGACTCACTCGATAAATTAATTGATCGAACAGAAACACATTATAAACTTAATCAATCAACCATATCTTCAACAAATGATTTAGACGAAGATATTACATCAACTAAGGATACGACAACTCATCACTTTGATATTCAGAAAGCTCTGGCTATCATTGAGCCTGTTCCTTTATTCAATAAAACTAAGCAAGACATCAAAGCAACATTGCAACGCATAGATAATAAAATTGTAAAAATAGGCGTCTTTGGTACATTTAGTGCAGGAAAAAGTAGCTTGATTAATGCTTTACTTGGAGATCATTATCTTGTAAGCTCACCTAATCCAACAACAGCAGCTACGACTGAAATCTCATATGGTCATGATAGTCAAATTACTTTGAAAACAAATACGCAATTGTTAAATGAATTAAACCAATTACTTGAATATCAAAACGTTTCTTTTAACTCGTTAGAAAAATTTATGAATAGTAATATTGAGTCTTTAAAACAACAATTAGAAAAAAATCAATTGGCTTTTATAACATCAGTAGAGAAGCACTTTTCAATGTACCAAGATATGCTAACAGAAGGTATAACACATACTATTTCACAAAATGAAATTAAGCAATGGAGTGCTGAAGACGAATACGCTACATTTGTTAAAACCGTTCATATACAACTTCCACTGGATTGGTTAAAAGACAAAATTATCGTTGATTCATTAGGGTTACATTCTAATAATCAACGACATACAAATGAAACTGAACGCATCTTAACTTCTTCAGACCTAATTTTATATGTGAGCTATTTTAATCACTCATTTACTGATAATGACAAAGCATTTATTGAACATATGAAAGATATTAACCAATTAAATGAAGCACAGACATTTAAAATGATTATTAATGCGATAGATTTAGCTGAAACTAATGAAGATTTAATAGCAGTGGAGCAGTATGTAAAAGATGCTCTATCTCAAGTGAATCTGCCATCTGAATTATTCGGTGTATCAAGTAAACGTGCATTGGAGACTAAAGATGAAGGCATTCTTAAATTAAAAGAAAGTATTAATCATTTTGTCGAAACTGAATCGAAAACGATTTTAGAGAAGCAAATGATTCATCAAATCGAGCAAATGCGCGATAACTTTAATCAAATCATCTATGAATTTAAAACAAATCAAACACGTATGTTAGAACAACAACAACAACTTGAAACTTATAAAAATAAAACACCATTAACTAACCAAATGATTCATACAAGTGAGCAGCATACTAAAAATGAGGTTGAAGAACAAATCTATCATTTAAATAAACGATTACAGCTTCAATTATTAGATGAGGTTAAAAAAGTATATAATAGTCAAATGACACAAAATAATGATTTTAATGATGAAAAGAAACGTGCTACGAAAATGTACTTAGATCAAGTTCATCAACGATTATATTTAGAACAAACTTTATTAGTCGAAAGAATAAAAACATACTTTACTTCTCAATTAGATCAACAAATAGCACCAACAATTCAAAAATTAAACTCAGTTCATGTACTTATCCAACCTCATTTTAAAATAACAGCGCCGTTTACTGATGATGCACTATTACGTATTAGTTTAGAAGAGATGCTTTCAGTTTTACCTAAACAGTTGTCTAAACGTAAAATTTTAAATGCAAATGCGCAAAGAGAACTGCAAGAAATGATTTGTACAAATACACTAGAACTGCTACAACCATCACTAAACGTATTAAAACAACAATTAAATTATTATGTATCTAACTTAACTCACGACGCGAACATCGAACTTAATCAGTTAAATAATAATGTTTTAGAGCAAATCAATGACTTATTATCTAAACGTATCGATAATTCACTCATTGAACAATTAGAAACAGTAAATCAACAATTGGAACCACTTTTAAATTAGAAAGAAGGATTAATATGACTCAACGTGTCTTACTTGTAGATGGAATGGCACTCTTATTTAGACATTTTTATGCTACAAGTCTACACAATCAATTTATGTATAATTCTAAAGGTATGCCAACCAATGGGATTCAAGGTTTTGTTAGACATATCTTTACGGCAATTAAGGATATTAAACCAAGCCATGTTGCGATATGTTGGGATATGGGGAAAGCGACCTTTAGAAATGCTATGTATACTTCTTATAAACAAAATAGACCTGCGCCACCAGAAGAATTGATACCTCAATTCGATTACGTAAAAGACATTTCAGAACAATTTGGTTTTGTGAATATCGGTGTTGCAAATTATGAGGCAGACGATGTCATAGGAACACTCGCTAAAATATATTCAAAAGATAATGAAGTACATATTGTAACTGGAGATAGAGATATTTTACAATGTATCAATGAACAAGTAGAAGTCTGGTTAATCAGAAAAGGTTTTAATATTTATCATCATTATACTCTTAATCGTTTTAATGAAGAGTATGCATTACATCCACTTCAACTTATTGATATTAAAGCATTTATGGGAGATTCAGCAGATGGGTATCCTGGTGTTAAAGGTATTGGGGAAAAAACCGCCATTAAATTAATACAATCTTATGGTAGCGTTGAAAACGTACTAGACCATATCGAATCACTTACACCTGGTCAACAGAAAAAAATTGCAACTGATAAAGAAAATTTGATTTTATCCAAACAATTAGCGGAAATCTATACGGATGTGCCTATCGATACAACTGTATTATATAAAGAAATGGAATATACACATTCATTGAATCATATTCTTTCAATTTGTAATGAACACGAACTTTATGTCTCTGGTAAATATCTTGCTTCAAAAATTTTAATGTAAAACAGATAAAAAAAGAAGATAAAAGAATTCAACATAAATTCTTTTATCTTCTTTTTTACATTATTATTGTTTATTCTTAATTAATTTGTATAGAGCTTGTTGTGCTAATTGATTTGCTTCTTTATTTTTATCTCTTGGAACCCATTTTACAAATAGCAAATCAAAACTTGCTTCTAAAATCTCCATATTTTCAAAAAATGGTTTGAAACGCGCATTTTTTACATAACCTTGATTCACGCTATCTTCTATCAATTTAGAATCTGTATGCAATAAAGCATTTGAAACATTTAATTCACGAGCATGTTCTAATGCATGAATGAATGCAGACCATTCAGCACTATGGTTGTCCAATTCTCCTAAATCATGTGTATACGTATATTTAATATCATTTTCTTTAATTACTATCCCACACGTACTACGTCCCGGATTGCCACTCGTCGCAGCATCAAAAAATATTTTAGCCATTAAAAACACCTCTAGTTTAAGCATTAATTAAACACTATTTGTCTATTTAAAAATAGCATATTGCTTAGTAAACCTAAACAATATGCATGTATGATTGTTTTAATAACCTTCGTCTAATTTTTGAATTTTTCCTTTTCGATAGAAAGACTTCGCAATATAACCAAATGGAACATTGAAAATCGTTGAGACTAATTTTAAAACATACGTAGTAATAAAGATTTCAAATACAACACTTGCAGGCAATGTACCGATAAATGCGATAGTTACAAATAATGCAGTATCAATAATTGAACTTAATACCGTACTTCCATAAGCTCTAATAATAAATGTTTTATCTGATTGGAAAACTTTTTTTATCATTGAAAAGATGAACACATCTACATGTTGCCCTATAATATAAGCAATAATTGAACCTAAAGCAATTCTCGGCACTAAATCAAAAATCGTAGATAATGCTTTTTGAGATATATCTTCTGGTGCGGGTATAAAATGTAATGACATTTGCATTACAATTATCATAACAAGAGTTGATGAGAAGCCTAACCATACAGCACGTTTAGCAACTTTTCGTCCATAAATATCATTTAAAATATCTGTAGCTAGGTAGATAGAGGCAAACATTACATTACCTAAAGTTGCTGAGATACCAAAAATATCAACCGTTTTGATGACTTGGATATTAGCAATAATTGTACCGATAGCTACCCAAGCGATAAGACCTTGTTTACCAAAACAACGATACATTAAAACCATTACAATAAATGTTATAAAAAAAGTAGCAATACCAAAAAATTCATTATACATCATTTATTCCTCCTAAATTTTGATAATGCGGGTGTTTAGAAACCGCTAAGCAACTTTAATATTTTATAGTAAAAGTAATTCAAATTCAATACTCATTAATCAATTCATATTATAAATAATAAAAAATAAAATCGATTATTTTAAAATGATCATCATATAAGTTATAATAACTCCATATTTATAAAATTAAGTATAAGGAGTGAAAGTTATACTTACACATTCCGAACAAAATGCAATAGAAAAAATTGATGAATTAATGAATACTTATTGTGATAAATGTTTACTGAAAACACACATTAGAAAAACAGAAGGAAAAACACAAGCACATCATTTTTGTATTTCTGAATGTTCAATAGGTAAGCAAATTAAGCAATTAGGCAATGAACTTCAATAGGAGGGAATTTTATGCATATAAAGTCAATTGAAGACACACCAAATTATAATACGATTAAAATTAATTTAAGTGAAAAACGTAAAGATAATCAATCAAATACGTATACATCTGCTCAAGATGGGCAACCTGATTTTATTAATCGATTATTTGATATCGAAGGAGTAAAGTCAGTTTTTTATGTCATGGATTTTATTTCAGTAGATAAAGAGGAATATGCCAATTGGGATGATCTTGTACCTAAAATTGAAGACACATTTTAATTTTAGGAGGAACAGTAGTGGAAATATTAAAAATTGAACCAACACCAAGCCCAAATACAATGAAAATCGTTTTAAGTGAAAAGCGTGCTGATAATCAGTCGAACACATATACAGAAGTCAAAACATCTCAACCTGATTTTATTAATGACTTATTACAAATTAAAGATGTTAAATCTATATTTCATGTAATTGACTTTTTAGCTATTGATAAGTATCCGAAAGCAAATTGGGAAGAGGTATTACCTCAAATTACTGCGTCACTTCAAAAAGAGGAAACTATTAGTCAATCATCTCAGTTTGATGAACACTATGGAGAAGTGAAAGCAGAGATACTCACTTTTAAAAATATCCCATATCAAATTAAATTAACAAATGCTCATGAAGAAGTACGTAAACAACTACCTGATATCTTTATTAATAGTATGCTTAAAGCACAAGAAGATGATGATAATGTTATTTTTCTTAGAAAATGGAAAGAGCTTGGTTTACGTTATGGAGAACTTTCTCTAGTTATGGAAGAAGTTTATGAAGAAATCATTGCATTATATCCAAAAAGTCGATTGGAACAATTAGTCGTTCAAGCTTTATCTACACAAACGAAAAGTACATCTCATTTTTATCAACATGTTTCATACGAGGAGTACTTGAATGAATCAGACTGGAAAGTACGTCTCAGAATGTTAACAGAATTCCCAACACCAACACTTGAGGATATTCCACTCTTAGAGCAAGCCCTAAATGAAAATAAGTTACCATTAAGACGTCAAGCGATTGTTTTATTTGGTATGATTGAAAGTAAAGAAATATTGCCATATTTGTATAAAGGATTAAATGATCAGCATCCAGCTATTCGACGTACAGCTGGAGACTGTATCAGTGATTTAGGTTATAAAGAAGCTTTGCCAGAAATGGAAAAAGCACTTGATGATCCACAAAAAATTGTTCGTTGGAGAGCTGCAATGTTTTTATTTGAAGAAGGTGGCGAAGCGCAACTAGCATCTCTAAGAGCGCATGCAAACGACAATGCTTACGAAGTAAAACTTCAAGTGAAAATGGCAATTTCTAGAATTGAAAATGGCGATGAAGCATTAGGTTCCGTATGGAAACAAATTGCTAATCGTAATAAACATTAAAGGAGTTTTTTATATGAATCCGTATGAACAATATATGCATGAACTAGCACAACAAATGCGTTCTGAATTAACTGATAATGGTTTTACAAGTTTAGAATCAAGTGAAGATGTATCAAACTATATGAACAATGTTAAAGATGACGAAACAACATTTGTTGTTATTAATTCTACATGTGGTTGTGCTGCTGGTTTAGCGAGACCTGCTGCTGTAGCAGTTGCTGATCAAAATGATAAAAAGCCAACACATAAAGTCACAGTATTCGCTGGACAAGATAAAGAAGCAACGCAAACAATGCGCGATTATATCCAACAAGTACCTTCAAGCCCTTCGTATGCTTTATTTAAAGGTACAGAATTAAAGCATTTTATTCCGCGTGAACATATTGAAGGTAGAGATATTCAAGATATTTGTATGGATATTAAAGATGCTTTCGACGAAAATTGTTAATATGATTATATTAAATTAATCTATCTTAATATGCATCTCCAATAATAAATTATCTCAGTTTGATAATTTATTATTGAAGATTTTTAAATATAAAAATGTTTTGAAATAATATAATTCATTCAATATCTTTCTATTTTCTAGTATAATGATAATTAATATAAAATTTAGGAGAGATGTACATATGCTCAATCCTTTTGATTCGGCGTATCACGATTTATGTAATGACATTTTAGAAATTGGTAATCAACGTGATGATAGAACACATACAGGTACCATTTCTAAATTTGGACATCAAATCCGCTTCGATTTAACGAAGGGATTCCCTTTACTCACTACAAAAAAAATATCTTTCAAACTTATTGCTACTGAGTTATTGTGGTTTATAAAAGGAGATACTAATATTCAGTATTTATTAAAATATAATAATAATATTTGGAATGAATGGGCTTTTGAAAAATATATTCAATCTGAAGATTATCATGGTCCAGATATGACAAATTTTGGACATCGTTCTCAAGAAGATGAAAATTTCAATAAAATGTATCAACAGGAAATGAAAAAATTTAAAGAGAAAGTGTTGAATGATGATACTTTTGCTAAAAAATATGGTGATTTAGGAAATGTCTATGGAAAGCAATGGCGTGATTGGGTAGATCAATATGGTAATCATTTCGATCAGCTTAAAACAGTTATTCAGCAAATTAAGACAAACCCTAATTCGAGAAGACACATAGTTTCAGCATGGAATCCCACTGAAATTGATACTATGGCATTACCACCATGTCATACAATGTTTCAGTTCTACGTACAAGATGGCAAATTAAGTTGTCAACTTTATCAACGTAGTGCAGATATTTTCCTAGGTGTGCCTTTTAATATTGCAAGTTATGCATTACTTACGCATTTAATTGCTAAAGAATGTAACTTAGAAGTTGGAGAATTCATTCATACTTTTGGAGATGCACATATTTATTCTAATCACATAGAGGCAATTAAGACTCAACTTTCTAGAGAAGGTTTTGCACCTCCTACATTAAAAATAAATTCTGAACACTCAATCTTTGATATTAATTATGAAGATTTAGAACTTGTAGACTATCAATCTCATCCAGCAATTAAAGCGCCCATTGCTGTGTAATCTATCTTTAATTAAAAATAAACTAAAAGGGGATATGATAAATGACCTTATCAATTTTAGTGGCACATGATCAACAACGTGTCATTAGTTATAAAAATGCTCTACCATGGCATATTCCAAATGATTTAAAACATGTAAAACAACTCTCAACTGGCCATACACTTGTAATGGGTAGAAAAACATTTGAGTCCATTGGCAAACCATTACCAAATAGAAAAAATGTAGTTTTAACTCGTGATAACAATTTTAAACCTGATGGCGTTGAAGTGATTCACACAATTGATGATATCTACAACTTAGAGGGTCATGTATTTATTTTTGGTGGCCAAACATTATATGAAGTAATGATTGATAAAGTTGACGATATGTATATCACTGTAGTAGATGGAAAACATCAAGGTGATACATTTTTCCCTCCCTATACATTTGAAGATTGGACGGTTGTATCTTCTGAAGAGGGTCAACTTGATGGAAAAAATACTATTCCACATACCTTTTTACATTTAGTACGAAAATAAAATAAATTAACAGGAGAAATTATGACTAAACAAGTAATCGTTACAGACTCTACCTCAGATTTATCAGCTGAATATTTAAATCAACATAACATCCATGTTGTTCCATTAAATTTAACCATTGATAAAGAATCATTTGTAGATCAAGTAGATATCTCATCCGAGGAGTACATTAAACGTATTGAAGAAGACGCTGACGTTAAAACGAGTCAGCCATCAATTGGTAAATTTATTGAATTATATGAACAACTTGATAAAGACAATGACGATGTAGAAATCTTTAGCATTCATATGTCTTCAGGATTAAGTGGAACATATCAGACTGCTTTACAAGCGAGCAATATGATTGAAGCAAAAGTAAATGTGATTGATTCAAAATCAATTTCTTTTGGATTAGCATACCAAATTCAACGTTTAGTAGAACTTGTAAACACTAATCTTTCAAGTGCAGAAATTATTAAACATATTTCAGAATTGCAGAAAAATATTAAACTATTTGTTGTTATTGGCCAACTCAATCAATTAATTAAAGGTGGACGCATCAGTAAAACAAAAGGTTTAATCGGAAATATTATGAAAATAAAACCGATAGGAACACTTAGAGAGGGATATTTAGAAATCGTACATAATTCTCGTACACAAAACTCTAGTATTCAATATCTAAAAAAAGAAATTGCTAAATTTATTGAAAATCATACTATTCAATCGATTGGTATTGCACATGCAAATACGATTGAATTCATTGAAAAAGTAAAACATCAATTTAATGAAGCATTTGGACAACAAAATTATGATGTTAATGTAACGACACCAGTCATTTCTACACACACTGGTCAAGGCGCTATCGGTCTTGTCGTAGTTAGAGGATAATAGATAATAATAGGTGACTTAAGTTATTGATCTCTGAGTTAATTACTTTAATTTCATATCATTATATCGTAAATTTAAAGAAAGATAGAGGAGGTAATATAATGGCATATGCAACTTTAGCAGGAGGATGTTTCTGGTGTATGGTTAAACCTTTTACATCTTACCCAGGTATTGAAGATGTCGTATCAGGTTATAGTGGCGGAAATATAGAAAATCCAACGTATGAACAAGTATGTTCAAATCAAACTGGTCATAGAGAAGCAGTTCAAATTACTTATAATCCAGATATTACGTCATTTGAAAATATTTTGGATGTTTACTTTAAACTATTTGACCCGACAGATAATAAAGGGCAATTTTTTGATAGAGGCGAAAGCTATGAACCAGCAATATTTTATCATGATGAACAACAAAAAAAAGCTGCTGAATTAAAAATCCAACAACTAAATGAAGAAGGTATTTTTAAAAAACCAATCATCACACCAGTTCTTCCTTACAAAAACTTTTATCCAGCGGAAGATTACCATCAAGACTATTATAAAAAAAATCCTATGCATTATGAGCAATATCAACGCGGTTCTGGTAGAAAAGCATTTATAGAATCACATTGGGGGTCTCAAAATGATTAAAAAAGATAAAAGCGAATTAAATGATATGGAGTATCTCGTTACTCAAGAAAATGGTACAGAACCTCCTTTTCAAAATGAATATTGGAATCATTTTGACAAAGGAATATACGTAGATAAAATTTCTGGTAAGCCTTTATTTACTTCTGAAGAGAAATTTGAATCTGATTGTGGTTGGCCAAGTTTCTCAAAAGCATTAGACGATGATGAAATTGTTGAACTCGTAGATAAATCATTTGGTATGATTCGAACTGAAGTTAGATCAGAAGATGCTAACAGTCATTTAGGTCACGTATTCAATGATGGCCCAAAAGAAAGTGGCGGATTGCGTTATTGTATTAATTCTGCAGCTATTCAATTTATTCCATACGAAAAATTAGAAGAATTAGGATATGGCGATTTGATACAACATTTTAATAAATAGGAGCGATGAATAATGTTTAAAAAATTATTTGGTAAAGATAAAGAAGTCAATAAGGAAACTCAACTATATGCACCATTAACAGGTGAATATGTCAAAATTGAAGATATACCAGATCCTGTATTTGCCCAAAAAATGATGGGTGAAGGTTTCGGTATTAATCCTACTGAAGGTGAGGTAGTTTCCCCAGTTGCTGGAAAAGTTGATAATGTTTTTCCAACAAAACATGCAATTGGTTTAAAAACTAAAAATGGTCTTGAAATTTTAGTACACATTGGATTAGATACTGTTCAGTTAGACGGAGAAGGATTTAATGTACTGGTTAGCAGTGGTGACACAGTACAAGTAGGCGACCCTTTACTCAAATTCGATTTAGAATTTATTAGAAATAATGCCAAATCAGTTATTTCACCTATTATTATTACAAATTCTGATCAAACAGAATCTATTTCACTCGATGATGTTAAAGCTGTTATTAAAGGCGAAACTAAAGTTGTCGATGTGACAATGAGCTAATGAAAGATCATTCATTTTATCAATTTGCCTTAACGGCTAGAGGACGTAAAGATGATAAAGGTGAATTAGCCGAAGACATTTTCAATGACTTATCGTTTCCAAAACATGAAAGTGACTTCAACGTATTATCAGACTATATCGAAATGCAAAGTGACATTACGTTACCTATGTCCGTATTTGATGATTTATATGAAGAATATACAGAATGGTTAAAATTCTAATTTAAATTCATTTTATGTCTAAATATGATATGGAGTGGTGTTATAAAATCTTAATTTTAGATTTATATGCCACTCTTTTTATTTTTATCTAATTAAGAATACAATTTCTTATAATTTGCGTTTGCTTAAAAATAAAGACATACTAGGTATGTCTTTATATAAAATGATAAGAGACAAGATGTAATTAGAGGAAGTGATTTTATGAATAATCATTCTGAGGAGCACCATGACGGACAATCAGATGAAAAAAGACATGCATCTCCTAAAAAAAAGATGCATTTGAAAATATGGCAGTTTATCTTAATTTTATTAAGTGTTATTATCATTACAACAATTATAGCTGTATTTGCAACGATAGGAATCAGTCATAAGTTAAGTGGTTTAACTAAAGAAGAGCGTCAAGAAATGAAAAAAATAGAATTTGCATATAAAACGTTAGATACAGACTATTACAAAAAACAAAACTCAAGTAAACTTTCTGAAGCTGCAATTAATGGTATGGTAAAAGAATTAAAAGACCCATATTCTGAATACATGACAAAGTCTGAAACAAAGAGCTTTAATGAAGATGTATCTGGAGATTTTGTAGGTATTGGTGCAGAAATGCAAAAGAAAAATAAAGATATTATGATTACAAGTCCTATGAAAGATTCTCCTGCTGAAAAAGCTGGCCTTCAACCTAAAGATGTTGTCACAAAAGTTAATGGTAAGTCTGTAGTAGGTAAACCTTTAGATCAAGTTGTTAAAGTGGTAAGAGGTAAAGAAGGCACAAATGTTAGGTTAACTATTAAACGCGGTTCTGAAGAAAAAGATATTAATATTAAACGTGGTAAAATTCATGTCAAAAGTGTGGAGTATAAGAAAAAAGGTAACATAGCTGTATTTACGATTACTAAATTCCAACAAAATACTGCGGGTGAATTAAAATCTGCAATTATAAAAGCTCATGATGCTGGTGTTCGAAATATCATCTTAGACTTGCGTAATAATCCAGGGGGATTATTAGATGAAGCAGTTAAAATGGCTAATATTTTTATTGATAAAGGTCAAACTGTTGTTCAACTTGAAAAAGGCAATGATAAAGAAGCAATTAAAACTTCAAATGATGCTTTAAAAGATGTTAAAGATATGAAAGTGAGTATTTTAGTAAATGAAGGTTCCGCAAGTGCGTCAGAGGTCTTTACAGGGGCAATGAAAGATCACCATAAAGCTAAAGTGTATGGTTCAAAAACATTTGGTAAAGGAATCGTTCAAACCACACGAGAACTTAAAGATGGGTCATTATTAAAATATACACAAATGAAATGGTTAACACCTGATGATCATTATATTCATGGAAAAGGTATTAGACCAGATGTTACAATTGATTCTCCTAAGTATCAATCATTAAGTGTTATTCCGTCTGATAAAACATATTCTGTTGGCGATAATAATAAAAACGTTAAATCGATAAAAATTGGTTTAGATGCTTTAGGTTATTATAACGGAGATGAATCAAACCAATTTGATAATCAATTAGCTAATGCTATTAAACTATTCCAATCAGATAATCAACTATCTGAAACGGGAAAATTTGACACCAAAACAAATGAAAAATTCACTCAATTATTAGTTGAAAAATCAAATAAAGAAGACACAGTCTTAGACAAATTATTAAAATTAATAAAATAGAAAGGAATAACTATTATATGATTAGACTAGGTAAACATGAAGATATTAATCAAATCGAAACATTAGTGTCAGAAGCAAAAGATTTAATGAAATCATTTGGGAATAATCAGTGGGACGATAAATACCCAGCTACTGAACATTTTAAGGAAGATATTGATACAGAGACGTTATATGTTTTAGAAGAAAATAACACTATTTATGGATTTATTGTTGTCGACCAACAACAATCAGAGTGGTATGATGATTTAGAATGGCCAGTTGATAGAAATAACGCTTATGTTATTCATAGATTAGCTGGTTCTAAAGATTATAAAGGTGCAGCAACTCAATTATTTGATTTTGCAGTTAAATTAGCAGAAGAACATCATATCCATGTGATTCTGACAGATACTTTTGCATTAAATAAACCCGCTCAAGGTTTATTCGAGAAATTTGGTTTCCAAAAAGTAGGAGAAACAAAAATTGACTATCATCCATTCGATAGAGGCGCACCATTCTATGCATATTATAAAAACATATAAGAATAGAGGTTAATAATCATGTCTAAAATTGCGTTTACCGGAGGCGGCACAGTAGGCCATGTGTCTGTGAACTTAAGTTTAATTCCAACTGCATTAGAAAAAGGACATCAAGTTTTTTATATTGGTTCTAAAAACGGAATTGAACGAGAAATGATTGAATCACAACTTTCGAATATTAAATATTACCCAATTTCAAGTGGTAAATTACGTCGTTATTTATCATTTGAAAATGCAAAAGATGTTTTTAAAGTATTAAAAGGTATCTTAGATGCCCGTCGCGTTCTAAAAAAAGAAAAGCCTGATTTATTATTTTCTAAGGGGGGATTTGTTTCTGTTCCTGTTGTTATAGCAGCACGTTCATTGAATATTCCTACTATTATTCATGAATCAGATTTAACTCCTGGTTTAGCAAACAAAATATCTTTAAAATTTTCAAAAAAAATATATACAACATTTGAAGATACACTTAAATATCTACCTAAAGATAAAGCTGATTTTGTAGGGGCAACCATTAGAGAAGATTTAAAAGAAGGTAATCAACAAAAAGGTTATGAAATAACAGGGTTTGATTCAGATAAAAAAGTATTACTTGTTATGGGTGGTAGCCTAGGTAGTAAAAAATTAAATGATATTATTAGAGAAAATCTTGAAGCTTTACTACATGATTATCAAATCATTCATTTAACAGGGCATGGATTAGTAGATGAGTCTTATAAACAAAAAGGATATATTCAATATGAATTTGTTAAAGAAGAATTAACGCATTTATTATCTATTACAGACACAGTCGTAAGTCGTGCAGGTTCTAATGCTATCTATGAATTCTTGACTTTAAGAATCCCAATGTTGCTCATACCACTAGGACTTGATCAATCTAGAGGGGATCAAATTGACAATGCTAAATATTTTGAATCCAAAGGATATGGAAAAATGATTCCAGAAGATCAACTTACACAATTCAAATTACTCGAACAATTAAAACAAATTGAATCTCACCGTACTGATATTACTCATCAAATGGAATCTTATAAAGAAAGTTATACTAAAGAAGACTTATTTAATAAAATCTTGAACGACGCGCTTTAATATAGGAGGACCAATTGATGAATAGAACGAAACGCATTACATTGCTCATTGTTTTTACATTAATCTTTGGCATCATTGCATTTTTCCATGAATCACGTTTAGGCAAATGGATTGATAATGAAGTATATGAATTTATTTATGCATCGGAGAGTTTTATTACTACATCTATTTTATTAGGTGCAACAAAAATTGGAGAAGTATGGGCAATGGTTTGTTTGTCATTAATGCTTGTTGCTTATTTAATGCTTAAACGTTACAAAATTGAAGCTTTATTTTTTGTTATCACAATGTCACTATCAAGTATATTAAATCCCTTACTAAAAAATATTTTTGATCGTGAACGTCCAACATTACTACGTTTAATTGATATTTCTGGATTTAGTTTTCCTAGTGGACATGCAATGGGTTCGACTTCATTTTTTGGAAGTGCAATGTATATTGCTCAGCGTAGAGCATCAGGAAGTACAAAAGGCGTCATTATTGGACTATGTGCGGCACTTATTTTACTCATTTCTATTTCAAGAGTTTATTTAGGCGTGCATTATCCAACTGATATTATTGCAGGAATCATTGGAGGTGCTTTCTGTATCGTTCTTTCAACTTTAGTATTAAAAGGATTACATGAGCCTACAACCTTATAAATAATAAATAAGTGCGCCTTATTTGGCGCACTTATTTATTATTTACGTCTCGTTTTAAAACGAACGTTTATTAGTATTTACGGACATATAAATTAAGGGGGGAATGGCTTGAAAATGATTATAATTCTAAGTATTTTAAATTATGGGGGAAACTTAGATTTAATTGATAATCATTTTCAATTAATATTATAACTTATTGATAACGATTGTCAATTAAAATCTTACTTTTATTTTATTCATTCTATTAACAAATAATTTTTGTGATAGAATATTGGTTATGTTATGAGAAGTCATACGTTTATTAAAAAAGAGGTGTCTGAAAAAATGACTAATATTTTAATCGTCGAAGATGAACAAAATTTAGCCAGATTTCTTGAATTAGAATTAACACATGAGGGTTATAAGGTGGACATCGAATATGATGGGGAACCTGGTTTAGAAAAAGCATTAAATAACGATTTTGATTTGATTATTTTAGATTTAATGTTACCAAATATAAATGGCCTAGAAATTTGTAGACGTGTACGCCAAGTGCAATCAACACCAATTATTATCATCACTGCTAAAAGTGATACTTACGATAAAGTGACTGGATTAGATTATGGTGCAGATGACTATATAGTAAAGCCCTTTGAAATTGAGGAGCTTTTTGCAAGAATTCGTGCTATATTACGTCGTCAGCCTCATAAGGATATTATCGATATTAATGGTATCAGAATAGATATTGATGCATTTAAAGTAACTGTTGATGGTAAGCAATTAGATTTTACTAAAACTGAATATGATTTATTGTATCTATTAGCAACGAATCGCAATCACGTACTACAACGTGAACAAATTTTAAATCATGTATGGGGATATAATAGTGAAGTAGAAACGAATGTGGTTGATGTATACATCAGATATTTAAGAAATAAATTGAAACCTTTCAATAAAGAAAAAGTCATTGAAACTGTTCGTGGTGTAGGATACGTGATTCGATAATGAAAAATCATACATTACAATATAAATGGATGACTATCACTACATTGATTATGTTTACGACAATTATTTTATTTTGTCTTATTATTATATTCTTCTTAAAAGATACTTTAAGAGAAGGAGAAGTGGATGAAGCAGAACATAGTTTAAGTGATATTGTCAATTTAATTCAAACGCGTCCGATTAATAATATATCGATATTAGATTTAAGTGCTTCATTAGAAAATTATGAAGAAGTCATTATTTACAATCATACAGGTCAAAGAATAATGAAATCATCTAATGAAAGTACGATTCAGTTTATACCTAATAATAATTTACAAAAGACCGATCGAATTCAAGTAATGCGAAATAATGGAAAAGAGTATTTAGTTATTACTGAACCACTTCATAGTCCAAACTTTAAAGGTTATAGCGTACTCATTCATTCTCTTGAGCATTATAACAACTTAGTAAAATCACTTTATATTATTGCTGTTGTTTTTGGTCTACTTGCTACAGTGATTACTGCATGTATTAGCTATTTCATTTCTAAAAATATTACAAAACCGCTAGTAACAATGTCTAATAAAATGAATCAAATACGACGCGATGGTTTTCAAAATAAATTAGAACTTGATACAAGTTATGAAGAAACAGACAATTTAATAGAAACTTTCAACGAAATGATGTATCAAATTGAAGCCTCTTTTAATCAACAAAGACAATTTGTTGAAGATGCTTCTCATGAGTTAAGAACACCACTTCAAATCATTCAAGGCCATTTAAATTTAATTAAACGCTGGGGTAAGAAAGATCCTGCTATTTTAGAAGAGTCTTTAAATATTTCACTAGAAGAAATGAATCGAATTACAAAGCTAGTAGAAGAATTATTATTATTAACCAAAGATAAAGTAAATATGCAATCCTTAGAAAAAGAGGACGTTGATATCAATGAAGAAATTCAATCACGAATTAAGGCACTTCAACAATTGCATCCAGATTATCTATTTGAGATTGAATTAGAACAAAAACCTTTAGTTTTACAAATTAATCGTCATCAATTTGAACAATTAATCTTAATTTTTATAGACAATGCTATGAAATATGATAAAGAGAGAAAGCATATATGTATTAAAACACAATTGCGTAATAAACAAATAAGTATTGAAATTACCGATCATGGCTTAGGCATACCAAAAGAAGATCAAGAATTTATTTTCGATCGTTTCTATAGAGTAGATAAATCTAGAGCAAGAAGCCAAGGTGGTAATGGCTTAGGGCTTTCAATTGCCGAAAAGATTGTGAGTCAATATGGAGGTTACATTTCTGTAGATAGTGAACTTAATAAATTCACAACATTCAAAATCAATTTTAAATAAAAACACAGATGATTATCATCTGTGTTTTTTTATTAATATAAAATTAAAAAAGTTTATCTTTATTGAATTTTTTCTTTTTACATAATATTCAGTCAATAGTCTTTATCAATAGTTAAAATAGTGCTATGATGGTTTTGTAAGCGGTTTAACTATTTTGTGGAGGGTATAATATGGCAAAGGATAAAAGGGATGTTACAGAAGCTCCAGTAAATTTTGGGGCAAATTTGGGTCTTATGCTCGATTTATATGATGATTATCTTCAAGACCCAACTTCTGTCTCAGATGATTTACAAGTGCTTTTTAGTACAATAAAAAATGGCGAAGCACAAGTTAAAGCTAAGTTTACCACAGATGGGAGTGGTACTTCAGCAGATGATAGCACAATCAAACGTGTCATGCGATTAATTGATAATATTAGACAATATGGTCATCTAAAGGCTGATATTTATCCTGTAAATGCGCCTAAAAGAACGCATATCCCAAAATTAGAAATTGAAGATTTTAATTTAAATAAAGAGACATTAAAAAATATTTCATCTGGTATCGTATCAGATCACTTTAGTGATATATACGATAATGCTTATGAAGCGTTAAAGCGTATGGAAAAGCGTTATAAAGGCTCTATTGCGTTTGAGTACAATCATATTAACAATAATAAAGAACGTACTTGGTTAAAACGTCGTATTGAAACACCTTATAAAGCTACCATTAATAGTGATGAAAAAATTAACTTATTTAAAACACTTGCTCATGTTGAAGGTTTTGAAAAATATCTACATAAGAATTTTGTTGGAGCAAAACGTTTCTCAATTGAAGGTGTAGATACATTAGTGCCAATGTTACAACATACATTGAAGCGTGCTGCTCAAGAGGACATTCAGAATATTCAAATTGGAATGGCACATAGGGGACGTCTCAATGTTTTAACACATGTATTAGAAAAACCTTATGAAATGATGATCTCAGAATTTATGCACACGGATCCAATGAAATTCTTACCTGAAGATGGCAGTTTAAAACTTACTGCTGGTTGGACAGGAGACGTTAAATATCACTTAGGTGGCGTTAAAACTACTTCTTCATATGGTATTGAACAATGTATTTCTTTAGCAAACAATCCAAGTCACCTAGAAATTGTAGCACCTGTAGTTATAGGAAAAACACGTGCTGCTCAAGATGATACACATCATGCGGGTGGACCAACTACAGATTTCCATCACGGTATGCCAATTATTATTCATGGAGATGCTGCATATCCTGGTCAAGGTATCAATTTTGAAACAATGAATTTAAGTAATTTAAATGGTTATTCAACTGGCGGAGCACTACATATAATTACAAATAACCGAATTGGTTTTACAACTGAACCTATTGATGGTCGTTCTACAACGTATTCATCAGATATCGCTAAGGGGTACGATGTACCTATTCTTCATGTGAATGCAGATGATGTAGAAGCGACAATTGAAGCA